>JANOKQ010000660.1:0-2658 GCA_031419375.1 Acidimicrobiaceae bacterium | reverse complement strand
CCAGCATGCATGCCGCTCGTGCCCACTCCTGCCCGCGGTTCGGCACACGCTCCATCACCGCAACCGTGACGTCGAAAGCCATGGTGTTGAACGCGTCGACGAACGCTGCGCGGCGCTCGTTCGTCTCGTCGCGCCAGTGGACGTACCGCTGGCCAGGTAGCAGCACCCTGCGCAGCGGCACGAGCGAGCCGGTGCGGAGGGTTGGGCTCAGGGCAGCGAGCACGTAGACATAGCCGTCCGCCGACATCCGAATACTCGCGTCGATGAAGGCTCGATCGATCACGAACCCGCCGCTTTGGAGGGCTTGACCGCAAGCAACGAAGCGACCGCCGTGGCCAAGGCCCTGTCGGTCGCTGTCACTCGTCCGCTGTAGCGCTTGGCCGCGATGCTCGGGTCGTGGCCGGCTCGCATCGCGACCTGGGTGATGGTGAGCCCATCTCCTGGCCGTAGGTCTCCATGAACTTGCGCAAGTAGTGGAGTTCGAGGTGATCGAGGCCGCTTCGCTTACGCATCCGCCCGAAGTACTGCGACACGGCGTCGGGCTTCCACGGCACCGAACCATCGGCAGCATCGGTGAAGATGTACGGATCGTCGACCAACGCCACTTTGGCGAACGAAGCTCGCCGCTCGACCTCGTTGATCTATGCCCGCAGGATCGCTGCGGTCAAGTCGTCGATCGCCAAGACGCGCACGCGGCGGTTCTTCGTCGGGATCTCGCCGAGCGGCTGGTTCGCCAGGTTGACGATCGATGCCGACACCCGGAGCAGGCCGCGCTCGAAGCCGATGTCGCGCCACCGCCGCAGCGCGCACAGCTCAGCGCGCCGCAACATGCGGGGCCCGACTCTCGCCACCCCCACCTGCACGCCTGGGTGAACATCGACGAGAGACAGGCGTGGATCTGGTACACGCTGCGCGGCGAGAGGCCGCTCAGCTGGTGCGCGCCGTAGAGGTCGGTCAGCATCTTCATCGTCACCTTCGTCACGGGCTTGGTGCCGAGCGTGGGCTGGATGTTGCGGCGATAGACCTTCTCGTAGCCATCGACGGTGTTTGGCGAGCGGCCCTTGCGCTGCAGCTCGACGATCCAATCCGCGAACAGATCGTCCACTATCGCCCGCGATCCGGTGTGCCTGCCCTTGGACACCTCGTCGATCAACTCGGCTCGCGCCTAATTCGCGTCGCGCAGGTTCCCGCGGAACATGCGGCTGATCGGCGACCAACCCGAGAATCCGCCATCATCCCATCTGACCTATGTGGGGCGGGTGGGGATCGAACCCACGACCCAGGGATTATGAGTCGGCGCCGGTCCGTCCGAGTGGTGCCATGTAGTGCCGTTGAGCAGCAGTTTGTCCGCCGGGGAGTCGGGCTGGTGATGCCCTGTGCCACCCGGTATCGGCGAGTTTCTTGGATGGAATGTTGGATGGCCCCGTCCGACTTCAGGCGATAGCCGACCGTTCGTGATTCGACCAGCCAGGACTCGTTGCGGTCAGGCGATCGGGATGCTGTACAGCTCGAGGCCGGCCCCAGACTCGATCATCAGGACGATGTCGTGCTGGCGGACCGTCCGACGGGGACCCTCGGACGGCTGGCGAGCGCCGCCGAGATCGGTAGTCATCGGTGCATGAACAGTCGATCGGTTGTGCCATCTCTCGCGTTGAGCACGTCGCTTCGCAGCGCGCTGAGAGTCGCACTCGCGGTCGTCGCCGCTGTCGGCTGCGGAGACTCGGACGACCCGCGAAGCGGCTCGGTCGTGAGTGATGCTGCGCCGCTCACACAGCCCCTGGCGAGCCCCGACCTGCAGTGTGACGGCGCTCGGAGCGGAACCACCGAGGTCGATGCGGACGCGCCGGTATTCGCGTCGGCGGAGGAAGCTGCGGCCTTGCTGTTGGCGGCCCCCCATGATCGTTACGGCGGAGATGTCACATCGGTGCGCCCCGGTGTGCAGGCGCTCGGTCGATGGCCATCGAGTCTTGGTCGCGCACAGCGCCGCAACCGGTGAAGGCGGGTTCGTCGTCGGCTCACTCCACTGGTGCGAGGACTACTTCTGGGAAGGACCCGGCAACCCGCCGCCGGACGTGCCCCCGAGCACAGCTCCGCTCGTCGAGGAGACGACGAGCTGATCGACTTGGCTCAACTGCTCAACTGCTCGGCGGCACGGCGTGCATCAGCGCCACCGCCTGCCCGTACAGCGGACTCGTCGAGCGCCGTTCGTGCGTCATGCGACCCTGCGGCGGATCATCGCGCGCACGGTGCCGATAATGAGCGCTTCGGCTTCGGCGTCGCGCCACGCTGCGCCGAGCCGATCCTCCAACGCTTGCTCCGCCACCGGGTCGACGGCCGGCCCCGCGCGCCGGTTCGCAGCGCCCGATGCGCCGTTCGGCGCTCGTGCGAGTTGGCAGCACGATCGCGGTTCGGCGTGAACCTTCTGTGCGATGTCCATCAGGCCCGGGCGCGTCTGCGCACATCGCTGCGCGCGTATCCCTGAAGTCGTCAGGGCGGTACGGTCGACGTCGCCGGCGATCGAAACTGCTCTGGATCTGCGAACAGGTCCGCCGCTTCGCCGAGTTCACTCAAGACGTCGTGCAGCTCCGACCACTTTAGAAGACACTCCGTAGTTCTTAGGCCCTCGTTCGCAAGCCACATCGCAAGCGGGCCGATGGA
>JANOKQ010000659.1:0-6936 GCA_031419375.1 Acidimicrobiaceae bacterium | reverse complement strand
TTCGTGGGCCATCGCTTCGGCGGTGGCCCACGTCCACGTTTTGGGGTCATCGATTGCAAGGTCCAGGGCGTGTCCGGCCACCTACGATGGCGCCGTGAACCCACCCAGCACTGCGCTGACCCATCTTCAGCGGCTGGGGGTGAGAGCATTCACATCATCCTCGAAGCGGTCGCCGAGAGTGACATGTCTGCTCGACGGCGACAACGTGCGTCACGGGCTGAACAAAGACCTCGGCTTCACCGACGCCGATCGGGTCGAGAACATTCGCCGCGTTGGCGAAGTTGCCGAGTTGATGGTCGACGCCGGGTTGATGGTCGACGCCGGGCTGATGGTCCTGGTGTCGTTCATCTCGCCGTTTCAAGCCGAACGGCAGATGGCCAGAGATCTCGTCGACGACGGAGAGTTCATGGAGGTGTTCGTGGACACATCGCTCGACGTCGCCGAACGGCGCGATCCGAAAGGCCTCTACCGCAAGGTCCGAGCCGGAAACCTGGCGAACTTCACAGGGATCGACTCACCCTACGAGCGGCCCAGTCACCCGGAATCGGTGTTGGCGACAGCCGAAGTGTCCGCCGAGTCGGCTGCCGATCAGGTGGTCGAGGCCCTGTTACAACGCGGCCGTCTTCGCTGACGGAACCGTTACACCGCGGGCGTCAGCGCCACATTGACCAACACGCTGACGTCGCCCACCTCGATGATCTGTCGGAGTGGCTCGTACCCGTCGCGGCGGAACTCGATGACGCTCTGCTCGGGTGCGACCACGGGAAGAACATGCCACTCGCTGCGACCTCGGCTACGTCCCTGCACGCGGGCGAGATCGGCGGACACGTCAGCAGACCCAGTTGTAGATCCGCTCCTCGCTTGTCAACCAGTACGTTGTGCCGCTATCCGACGTGAACCGGGCCATCCCGTCGGAGTACACGATCATGGTGCCAATGTCGTCACCCGGCCCGGGCTCGACGACACGCGCAAACCCGGCACTACTCGTCGGCTCGTCGAGCGGATAGCGCGACGGTTCGAGCGCATCCCTCTCGTCGTCGAGCAACTGGTAGTAGACGGTGGAGCCGACGGACGCAGTCTCATTGCCGCACGCCCCGTAGAACTCGACATCACGTACGACCTGTGCAATCTCGATCGTGTCTTTGGCCGAACTCGGGGTCGAAGCTGTCGGGGTCGGTACTGCGGTGGAGATCTCGGTCGTCATCGCCGAGTCGCTCCCGACCGCTTGACCGCAGCCGCCCGCCACTGTGGCGGTGGCAGCTAGCAGCACGATGAGCTTCGTTACGGGCCGTCGCATTCGGGCCTCACTTTCAGTCTCCGTCTTCAACTTCGACGCACCGTCGCCGCCGAAAGTTCCCGCCGGGTTCAACGGTGGCTGGCGGTGGCCCACGGTCGCGCCTGTATCCCGGCCGCCGAGCCAGGCCGGTGCGTCAGGCCCCGACGAGGTCGCGCCACCGCCCGGGGTAGGCGGCGGTGACCTGCTGTGGCGACATCTTCAGCGTCGATTCGGGAACCATGTCGACCAGTCTCCGCGACTCGGTGTAGTGGTGGGCAATGTTGCCGAGCCCGCTGAACAGATCGGATCGCACCGTCACCAGCTCGGCCGGCGGGTTCTCGTCGAGGTAACCCCACGCGGTGAACGCCACAGTGAAGTCGTGGATGACCGGTGCCCGGCTGAACATCGACGCCCGGCGCAGCCCGATGCCCAGGCACCCCTGCACCGCATCGTCGATCGACTCGCCGGCCGAGACGTGGATCTTGGTGCGGAACGTGTTGGCGATCTTGATCCCGAATCCCTGATCGGGACCCTGATAGCCGAGCCGGGCACCCTCGGGTTGGAAGCCGCGGATCTCGCCGGGGCGATCTGGCATCCAGGTGCCGGGAACATGATCGGGCGACGAATACCCGCGAGCGGCGGGAACGGTTGGGGCGGGGGCAAACTTCGGCGCAGCCATACAACCTTTCTACCCCGTCCGGGTCCCGGCACCACCCATCGACACGGCAGTCATCGCCGGAACGACACGACGGCCAACATTCAAGCAGGTTCGTGTAGCAGGCCGTACACGAGGCCCTCTTCGAGCGCTCGCCACGATGCCTCGATGATGTTGGCGCTCACGCCGATCGTTGTCCAGCTCCGCTCGCCGTTCGTGAAATCGATCAGCACTCGCGTGATTGCCCCCGTCGCGGTTGCGCCGTCGAGGATGCGCACCTTGAAGTCGGTCAGGTGTACCCGGTCGAGATGCGGGAACGCGTGACACAATGAGGCCCGCAAAGCCGTGTCGATCGCGTTGACCGGCCCGTTGCCCTCGGCGGTGTTCACGTGGCGCATGTCGACGGACGTGCCATCGGGGGCAACCGTCGGCACCCACACCTTGACCGTTGCCTCGGTCGTGAAATCGCCGCTCGGCAGTTCGTCGGTGATCACGCGCATGCTCTCGACCCGGAAGAAGTGCTGCTCCCATCCGGATGCCCGGCGCATCAACAGCTCTAGTGACGCGTCCGCAGCCTCGAAGTGGAAGCCCTCGTGTTCGAGCCGCTTCAGGTCGTCGATCACCTGGTTCACCGCCGGGCCGTCCATCGCCAAACCGAGCTCGTCGGCCTTCATCTGGATCGTCGCCCGCCCAGCCATCTCACTGACCACGAACCGGGTGCCGTTGCCGACCAACTCCGGGTCGATGTGTTCGTACGCGTCCTTGGCGCGCACGATCGCACTGACGTGGAGTCCCGCCTTGTGGGCGAAGGCCGATGCGCCGACGTACGGCGCCTGCGGGTTGAGCGGACGGTTGAGCACCTCGGCCACGTGGTTACTCACCGCCGTCAGCCGTTCGAGACGGCCCTCCGGCAGGCACGACATGCCGAGCTTCACCTGCAGGTTGGGGATGACCGTGGTGAGGTTGCAGTTGCCGGTGCGCTCGCCGAGCCCGTTGAGCGTTCCCTGGACATGGCGGGCCCCCGCCCGGACCGCAGCCACCGAGTTGGCCACCGCGCAACCTGTGTCGTCGTGGCAGTGGATGCCGATGATGACGTCGCGGCCAACATGGGCGTGGACGGCGGCCACGATGTCGGCCACCTCATGCGGCAGCGAACCGCCGTTGGTGTCGCACAGCACCACATGCGACGCACCCTTCACCACCGCAGCTTCAAGGGCCCGCAGGCTGAACTCGGGATTGTTCTTGTAGCCGTCGAAGAAGTGCTCCATGTCGACGAGCACCCGCCGGCCGGCACCGGTCAAGAACGCGACGCTGTCGGCGATCATCGCCTCGCCCTCGTCGAGGGTGGTCTGCAACGCCTCGAGCACGTGGTAATCCCAGCTCTTGGCGACGATGCACACCGCCGAGGTGTTGGCATCGAGCAGGTTGCGCAGCGTGACGTCGTCATCCACCTTGCCCTTCGGCCGCCTGGTCGAGCCGAACGCGACCATCGTCGAGGTGGTCAGTTGCAGCTCAGTCGCGGCGCGGGCGAAGAACTCGATGTCTTTCGGGTTCGCCCCAGGCCAGCCGCCCTCGATGTAGTGCACGCCGAGGAAGTCGAGCTGTTCGGCGATGCGCAACTTGTCATCGACCGTGGCCGACACGCCCTCCACCTGCAACCCATCGCGCAAGGTGGTATCGAACACCTCGATCAGCAGAGGCGCAGGGATCAGCTGGGATGTTGTCGGGTCGGTGCTCATCGTGGGGTTCCTGTCTGTACGAACTGGCCGGAGAAATGCAACAGCCGCCCCGGAGGGCGGCTGCAAGCGCACGTGGGTTGGGCCACGTGCGCTATCGAATGATGATGATGGTGGCGAGCGTGTTGCGACAGCCGGAGATCATGCCTGCCATTGTGCCCCGCGGCGACGGAAACGTCAACGCTTTCAGTCCGGTCAACCTTGCTCACGCGGTTCCAGGTGTGCACAACCATGTGGACGACCAGTGGACAAGCGGTGGACGAACAACAAAATTCTGGGGATGAGCGGGTTTGTTGGTGGATAACCCTGTGGATTCACAAATACCACTTGACCTGGTCAAATAGATCCGGCACACTGTGCACCACACCGGCAAGCGCACATCAACCGGAACCCGAGGAAGCGCCTCAAGCAAGTAGTGAAACCAGCAATGGGATCGCCACGAAGCGAGGGTGTCCAACCGGGCTCACGAGGTGGAAGCGATGGTGGTGAGAAGCAATCCGTCTAGCTGACGGAGTTGGAGTCCGGGCAACCGGGCGTCGGCGAGGTCAGCACGATCGCGGCGCACCGGGCAACCGGGGTGGCGGGATCGCCAGGCTGGGTGAACGATCCGGGCAACCGGGGAGGGAGCCCGACCACTTGCTGCGCACCGGAATCGGGCAACCGACGAAGGTGGGCTGGTAAAAACGGATCGCCCGCCAAAGCGCAAGCTCTGACGGGCGATGACTTTGGTCGAAACGAAGGGTAACACCGGGCTATCGATCAGTGGTGGATGGCTTCTACCGAAGTCGCCCCGTACGGAGCGCTGGCCTTGGCTAGCAGCGCCGTGCGGGGCGCTTCTCATTTTCGGCGCCGCCCACCACGTTCACCGCCCCCGCATCAGACGGCGAGTTCGCACCAGTCCTTGTAGGCGGGCACCTCGCCGCGGACCGCATGGCCGTAGACATCGGCGATGGCACGGGTGATCGGACCGGGGCAGGGCACCTCCCGATCGTCGACCGAACGCACCGAACCGACCTCGGCCGCCGTGCCGCAGACGAAGATCTCCTCGGCGATGTACAGGTCACTGCGGGCCAGGTTGTCGACACGGACGTCGTAGCCGAGGTCGCGGGCGATCGTCATCACCGAGTTCTGGGTGATGCCCTCCAGCGCCCCCGCCGACAGCGGCGGCGTGATGATGATCCCGTGACGGACAACGAAGATGTTCTCACCCGTGCACTCGGCGATCAGGCCGTTCGGAGCAAGCATGATCGCCTCGTCATAACCGGCGCGCAGCGCCTCCACCTTGGCCAACGAGCTGTTCACGTAGTTGCCGACCGTCTTGGCTGCCGGCGGCATCGTGTTGTGATCGTGGCGGGTCCACGACGAGATCTTCATCCGCACGCCCTTGTCGAGCGCGTCGTCACCGAGATAGGCACCCCACGGCCAGCACGCCACCGCCACGTCCACCGTGCACGGCAACGTGTTCAGCCCCATCTCGCCGTAGCCGTAGTACGCGATCGGGCGCACGTAGCACCCCGGCAGGCCGGTCGACACGACCGTGGCCTTGGTCGCCGCCACAAGCTCGGGGACCGTGTACGGAATCTCCATGCCGAGGATCTTGGCGCTACGAAACAGCCGCTCGATGTGCTCGGTGAGACGGAACACCGCCGGGCCCTGCTCGGTCGCATAGGCACGAATCCCTTCGAACACACCGGTTCCATAGTGGAGGGTGTGGGTGAGCACGTGCACCTGGGCCTTGTCCCAGTCGACGAGCTCGCCGTTCATCCAGATTTTCGGAGTCGTTTGAATCGGCATCGTTGTCCCTTGCTGTGATCGAGTTTTTCAGCCTGCCACGGCGGCGGCGATTCGGGAACCGACTTCGCTCGTGGTCCCGGTTCCGGCCTGATCGGAGCCCACACGGTCACACGCGGCGCGGACTCGGTCGGCAGCAGTTGCCTCGCCGAGAAAGTCGAGCATCAGCGCCGCGCTGAGCACCGCGGCGGTGGGGTTGGCTGTGCCGGTGCCGACGATGTCGGGAGCGGAACCGTGAACCGGTTCGAACATGCTCGGCCCGGTGCGCGCCGGGTTGAGGTTGGCGCTGCTGGCCAAGCCGATCCCTCCGCTGACCGCTCCGCCGAGGTCGGTGAGGATGTCGCCGAACAGGTTGTCGGTGACGATCACGTCGTAGCGCTGCGGATCTTGCACGAAGTAGATGCAGGCTGCGTCGACATGGTTGTAGGCCGTGCCGATCCCGGGGTACTCGGCGGCCACATCGTTGAAGGCGCGTTGCCACAGGTCGCCGGCGAAGGTGAGCACGTTGGTCTTGTGGACGAGCGTGACGTGCTTGGCCCCGTTGCGTTTCACGGCGAGCTCGAACGCGTAGCGAATGGCCCGCTCGGCTCCCATGCGCGTGTTGACCGAGCCCTGTGTGGCCACCTCGTGCGGGGTGCCCTTACGCAGCACGCCGCCCTCGCCCACGTACGGACCCTCGGTGTTTTCGCGGATCACGACGAAGTCGTGCGGCTGCGTGTGGCCGGGAGCGGTACCGATGAACGGGCGCTGGTTGATGTACAGATCGAGGTCGAAGCGCATCTTCAACAGCAGCCCACGCTCGATCACCCCCGGCGGCACCTCGGGTGTTCCCACCGCGCCGAGCAGGATCGCATCGAACGTGCGCAGCTCGTCGAGGACCGCATCGCTGAGGATCTCACCGTCGCGCAGGTAGCGGGCACCGCCGAGGTCGTAGTCGGTGGTTTCCAGGTCGACCCCGGCGGCGCGGATCACCTTCAACGCCTCGGCCACCACCTCCGGCCCGATCCCGTCGCCGCCGATCACTGCAATTCGGTGTGTCATACGCCGGGCAAGGTATCGCACGCACCCACGGCGACCCAACACACGCCCGACGATCCCCCGCCCCACCCCGCACCCCACCCCGCAGCGCGGCGAACTTTGTCGCTCTCAACAGCCTGAACAAGTCCAGACCGACAAAGTTCGCCCGAGTCCCGCCTGTCTTGCGGGACGGGCGGGGATCGACGGGCGCGGCGGGCGGACGGCTCACGGCAGGAGGCGGCCGTGGCGGTGGCGGGTGATGCTCAGCGCCTGTTCCCGGACCCAGTGCTGCAACTCTGCTCGTGGTTCGGTGGTAACGGGCACGTCGTCGATGTCGACCGACGCGTCACGAAGGCGGCGGCGGAGTCCGTCGTCCATCGTCCCGACGCAGCGAACCCGGTCGGTGCCAGCGCAGCGCTCGATAATCGCCGCCGCACTGGGCTCGACAACACCGGCCTCAA
>JANOKQ010000658.1:0-11480 GCA_031419375.1 Acidimicrobiaceae bacterium | reverse complement strand
AACCGTTGCGGTGAACGGGCCTCGCCAACGCCACCGGGAGTACCGGTCCACACCAGGTCGCCCGGGCCGAAGGTCATGAACCGGCTGAGCCACACCACCAATGCTGGGATCGTGAAGATCAGGTCGCTCGTGTTGGCGTGTTGCATCACCTCGCCGCTGACCACGCCGGTGAGGTGGAGCGCATCTCGGTCGGCGAGTTCGTCTGGGGTCACGAGCACCGGGCCGGTCGGGCCGAACGTGTCGTAGCTCTTGGCGATCGTGAACTGCTTGATCGGCAGGCGGAACTGCTCGCCACGATCGGAGATGTCCTGCCCGCACATCACCCCGGCGATGTAGTTCCACGCATCGGCCTCGGTTGCGCCCTTGCAGGTGCGCCCGAAGGCGATTACCACCTCGGCTTCGAAGTCGATCTCATGCCGTCCGGCCGGGGCGATCACATCGTCGAACGGGCCGCACACGCAGTTGTTGGTTTTGCCGAACAGGTGTGGCTCGGTGGGTAGCTCGCGTCCGCTCTCGGCTGCGTGAGTGCGGTAGTTGAGACCCACCCCGAGCCCTTTCGGCGGACGGGGAACGGGTGCGCCCAGCGTGGCCGGATCGAGTACCGGCCACTCGCCGGGCACCGCGTGCTCGGCGAGCGCGCGCAACGCAACGTGGTTGGCCAGATCGACGTAGACCGCTGGATCGGACGATAGTGCTCCACCGGACGCGCGCTCGATGTCGAGCGCTCGATCGGTGCCGCCGTGCGGATCGGTTGGGTCAGAGCTGTCGGCGACCACGATCGTGGCCCGGCCGTGGATGTTGGCGAATCGCATGGCTGTTGCTTAGCGCGTGAACGGGCCGTTGAACCAGATGTGCACCTGGCCGGTACCCGCCGCCGACTCGTACGCGGAGAACCGTTCGCCCGTCGCAGTGCACGATGCCCCGCCAAGCGCGCCGACCATCATCAAGTAGTGGGCGAAGAAACCCTCTGGCGAATGGGTGCGGTACTCGGGCCAGCCGTCGATGACCGCAGCATGGTCGCCGGTTTCCAGCAGCGCGATGACCCGCTCGTCGGCGGCACGTGCCTCTGGCGTGCGGATGTGTTCCGGGTTGGCAGCTTCGTGCAGCGCGAACTCGCGCATCGGCCAGAAGCGGTGGGACAACCCGCCAGACGCCAGTAGCACCACCCGCCGATCGACAGCCGCGACGGCCTGTGCCAATAGTTCGCCGGCGAGCAACCAATCGTCGGGGGTGCCGGTCTGACACACGCCCATGCTCACCCATGCTTCGTCGCGTTGCAGGAATGGCAACAGGTTGATGGTGGGGTAGTGCGGCAGGAGGTACGGGTCGGCGCACGCGAGCACGCGGGTGTCGGTGCGCCCCGCCCCTGCGGCGGCGAACGCGTGCGCCAGATCCGGGTCACCGCGCATCGCGTACGGCACCTGGCACATGCCGCGCGGCAGTTCGTCGCTGGTGAAGATGCCCGAGCGTTGCTCGTGGGCGGTGATGATGTGTTCGACCGTGGAGAACCAGTGCGTGTCGAAGACCACCACGGTGTCCACATCGAGCGCATCGAAACGTTCTCGGCGAAGCCGGTGCAGGCCATCGACGAGCGTGGTGCCCGCGTCGCCGTAGAGTTCGTGTTGCACTTCGGCGCTCAACACGATGGGGGGGATGTGCGACACGATCCCCGCACCAACGATCTCTCCCACGGTCGATCTCCTCTGCGTAGATGTCCGCTGAGGACCGTACCGGAAAACCCTGCCTCCGGGCCTGGCGTGGCGACCGCGGCGTTCGTCAGCCCCAGATGCACGAGATCGGAAGCGCGGCGATCCGGTCGTCGATCCGAATGACCCGCGGCCCGGTGTGGAACACGATGCCGGCGATGAAGTCATCGCCGAGCTGATCACGCAGCCAGACGAGGTGGCGAGCGTCTGCGGCCTTCGGTGCACTCGTTGCCTTCACCTCGATGGCGACCACCTTGCCGCCCGGGTATTCGGCGACGATGTCAATCTCGTGCGCGCCGCCTTCTTGCCGAAGGTGATGCAAACGCGGCTGCCAATGGGCCACCTCGATCTCGGGGCGAAGTTGGCTGACCACGAACGAGTCGAGCAACCTGCCGAGGATGTCCCCGTTGCGCAACGCACCTCGTTCGTCGATGCCGAGCAACGGGCCGAGCAACGCCGGTTCGGTGAGGTACCGCTTCGGAGATCGGGTCAGCCGGTTGAGGCGGTTCGAATGCCACGCCGGGACCTGTTCGGTGACGAACAACAGCTCGAGCAAACCGTCGTAGGCCACGCCCGTGACGCGGGTTGTGCCGGCCGTGTCGTAGATGGTTTTGTGTTCGGTGACCCCGGCGGTGTTGGCTGCAATGGCTGTCAGGTAGCGGCGCAGCTTGGTGGGATCGCGATCTTGATCGTGCAATGCCGCGTCGCGTAACACGAGCTGGTCGACGTACGAACCCAGCCAGCGCCGGCGCAACGACGCCGATGGCTGCAGAGCGACCTCCGGGGACGAGCCGCGCAGGGCCAGTTCCACGTACCCGCGCAGGTCGACCGGATCGTCGGATGGATGAAAATCTTCCAGCCCGTGTTCGGCCACGCGGTCGAACAGAGACGCGGCTGCCACGTCGCCGGTGAGCTCACGCTCGGTCAGGCCCCACTGGGCGACGCGCACCACGCGGCCGGTGGCCGACCACGATTCGGCGATCATCTCGGCGCGAACTGAACCAGTCAACAGGAACCGACCAGCACCATCGTGATCGTCGACGGCCCGTTTCACTGCGCCGAGCACCTCGGGAACGGCCTGCCACTCATCGAGCAAGACCGGTGGGTCCAAGCTGGCCAGCACGCCATCGGGATCGGCCCGGAATGGTGCGGCCTCAAGTTCACGGTCGAGGCGCACCATGGTTCGGGCGAGCCGTCGTGCGGTCGTCGTCTTCCCACTCGCCCGAGGCCCGGTGAGCACCACGGCTGGGAGCCCGCTCAACAGCTCGACGAGATGCTGATCCAGCAGACGCGGCGTGTATGTGGCGATACAGGTACGCTATCGTTTTCACGAGGCATTGAGTATCGATTTCAGGGGAAGGTGACTGTCGTTTTCATGTCTCGGCGGGCGGGTGTGATGGTGGATGCGATACTCGGTGCCGACAACAACGTTGTGGTCACCGTGATCCACGCGGCGCCATGACAAGGGTGCGCGACCGGCGCTGCCGGGCTTGCTAACGTTCGGGTCACGCCTGCTTGTGCAGCTTGCGACCCGGCTCGGGTCGTGGTTCGGGGCATTCCGCGATCACGCTTGGCGTTGTCGATCGCGCCCGGTAGCATCGTTCCTCGGCCCTGTTGAGCATGCGCGTGCGCGGCGTGACGGGAGCCCAGTTCTAGCCGCCGCAATACCGCCATGCAAGGAGTTTCCCCTGGCCAAGCAGAAAGATGACGCCATCGTGCTGGAAGGCACGATCCTCGAGTCGCTCCCGAACGCAATGTTCCGAGTCGAACTCGAAAACAGCCACAAGGTGCTGGCGCACATCTCGGGCAAGATGCGGATGCACTACATCCGGATCCTGCCTGGCGACAAGGTCCAAGTCGAGCTCACCCCGTACGACCTCACCCGGGGCCGTATCACGTACCGCTACAAGTAGTCGCTACATGTAGAACGACAGTCGTCGTCCTGCGCCCCGTCTGAACCACGTGTTCTGCAACACCTGAAAGAAGCAACGGTCAACATGAAGGTCCGTCCGAGCGTGAAGAAAATTTGCGAGAAGTGCAAGGTCATCCGCCGACACGGATGCGTCCGAGTGATCTGCGAAAACCCGCGTCACAAGCAGCGGCAAGGCTGAGGAAGAAGCTATGGCACGAATTTCCGGCGTCGACATCCCCCGCGAGAAGCGGTTGGAGATCGCCCTCACCTACATCTTCGGCATCGGCAAGCCGACCGCTCAGAAGATCTGCGCCGACACTGAGCTCGACCCCAACCAGCGGGTTCGCAACCTCACCGAGGACGAGGTCAACAAGATCCGCGCCTGGGTTGAAGCCAACCTCACCGTTGAAGGTGACCTGCGCCGCGAAGTTGCCCAAGACATCAAGCGCAAGATCGAGATCGGCTGCCTGCAAGGCATCCGCCATCGCAAGGGTCTGCCCGTACGTGGTCAGCGCACCCACACCAACGCCCGTACCCGCAAAGGCCCGAAGCGGACCGTTGCTAACAAGAAGAAGGCAGTGAGGAAGTAGCGATGGCAAAGCCGAAGCCAGGTGGGCGTCGCCCCCGCAAACGTGAACGCAAGAACGTCACCAACGGAATCGTTCACATCAAAAGTTCGTTCAACAACACCATCGTGTCGATCACCGACATGCAGGGCAACGTCATTTCGTGGGCCTCGTCCGGTGGGGTCGGCTTCAAGGGGTCACGAAAGAGCACCCCGTTCGCCGCGCAGAAGGCAGCCGAAAAGGCCGCCCGCGCAGCAATGGAGCACGGTCTCAAGCGGGTCGAAGTCCAGGTGAAAGGACCCGGTTCGGGTCGCGACACCGCAGTGCGCAGCATCCAGAACACGGGCATCGAGGTCTCCTCGATCAAAGATGTCACCCCCGTTCCACACAATGGTTGCCGCCAGCCCAAGCGGCGGAGGACCTGATCGATCATGGCTCGTTACACCGGCCCCAAGGTGCGCATCTCGCGCCGCCTCGGCACCAACATCTTCGAAAACGAAAAGGGCCGCAAGGCGCTTGAGCGTCGTCCGTTCCCGCCGGGCCAGCACGGTCGCACCCGCCGTCGCAACGCCGGTAGCGAGTACCTCGCTCAGCTGCAGGAAAAGCAGAAGGCCAAGTACATCTACGGTGTGCTCGAGCGCCAGTTCCACCGCACCTACCTCGAGGCCAACCGGCTGCAGGGTCCGACGGGTGAGAACCTGTTGCGCTTGCTCGAACAGCGCCTTGACAACATCACGTTCCGTGCCGGCTGGGCCAGTACCCGCCCGCAGGCCCGCCAGTTCGTCAGCCACGGCCTCATCCAGGTGAACGGCAAGCGCGTCAACATCGCGTCGTACCGTGTCCGCAAGGGCGACGTCATTTCCCTCGCGCCGAAGGCGCAAGTGATGATCATCATTCAACACAACATCGACACCCTCGACCGCCGCCTTGTCGGCTGGCTCGAAAGCGGTGAAGGCGGCAAGCAGGTCACCGTGCGTGAACTGCCCGAGCGCGAGCACATCGACGTGCCCGTGCGCGAGTCGCTCATCGTCGAGTTGTACTCGAAGTAGTTCCAACTTTCCCAGATTTTTCGGCCTCCGAGACCGGCCCCCGAGACCCGAACCCACGAGAGAAGAAGGCGTCAACACATGCTCGTCATCCAGCGCCCCACCGTCGATTCAATCGGCGACGAGGAGAACAACCGGCAACGGTTTGCGGTCGGCCCGCTCGAGCCGGGGTTTGGCCACACCATCGGCAACTCGCTGCGCCGCGTGCTGCTGTCGAGCATTCCCGGTGCTGCCATCACGGCGGTCCGCTTCGACGATGCACTGCACGAGTTCGACACGATCGCCGGTATCACCGAAGATGTCACCGACATCATCTTGAACATGAAGGACGTGGTGCTCACCAGCACCTCCGACGATGACATCATCGTCCGCCTTGATGTACGTGGCCCGGCCACCATCACCGCAGGCGACATCAAGTGCCCGAGCGAGATCGAGATCTTGAACTCCGACCAGCACATCGCCACGCTGAACTCCAAGGCTCGCCTCGCCGTCGACATCACCGTCGGCCGCGGTCGCGGCTACCTGTCGAGCGACCGTGACAGCCAGAACCGCACCATTGGTGTGGTGCCGATCGACGCAATCTTCTCGCCGGTGCGCCGCGTGACGTTCGTTGTCGAACCGACCCGCGTCGAGCAGAGCACCAACTACGACCGCCTCGTGATGGACATCGAAACCGACGGCTCCATCGCACCGCGTGAGGCCCTCGCCTCTGCCGGGGCGACGCTTCGTTCGCTGGTCGACCTTGTCGCCGGGTTGAGCGACATGCCGCAGGGCCTCGAACTCGGAGAAGTAGCCAACGTTGCCGCAACGTCGCCGGACCTCGACTTGCCGATCGAGGATCTCGATCTGTCCGAGCGTCCGCGCAACTGCCTCAAGCGAGCCCAGATCAACTCGGTCGGCGAACTGCTCACCAAGACCGAGGACGACCTCCTTAATATCACCAACTTCGGGCAGAAGAGCCTCGACGAGGTCAAGCAGAAGCTCGATGAGCGCGGCTTGACCCTGCGCGGCTGATCTCGAGTCACAGAGAGACAACACCATGCCAGCAACACCCCGCAAAGGTCCCAGTTTCGGTAAGAGCCCCGCACACCAGCGGCTGATGATGGCCAATCTGGCCGCCTCACTCTTCGCCGCCGAGGGGATCGTCACCACCGAAGCCAAGGCCAAGGCACTGCGCCCCATCGCCGAAAAGCTGATCACCAAAGCCAAGAAAGCCCAAGATGGGGAGCCGTTGCGCGTGCACCGGATCCGCCAGATCGAGGGTTACCTTGGCGACAAGGAGATGACCCACAAGCTCGTCGCCGACGTCGCCCCGCGGTACTCCGATCGCAACGGCGGGTACCTGCGGATCTTGAAGCTTGGCCCGCGCCACGGCGACAATGCCCAGATGGCACGCATCGAACTGGTCTGAACCCCAGTCAGAACATGACTGCAGCAGTCGAGCCCGTCGCGATGCGGCGGGCTCGTTTCGTTGTCGCCTACGACGGCAGTGGGTTCCACGGGTTTGCCGAACATGGCGACACCCGCACGGTGATGGGTGTGGTGCGCGCCGCGATCGAACGGGTCACCTCGGCGAAGGTTGCGTTGGTCGGGGCCGGGCGCACAGACACTGGCGTGCATGCCTGGGGTCAGGTGATTAGCGGCGATCTGCCGGCAACCACCGATCTCGACCGGCTGGCTCACCGCTTGAACCGGATCTGCGGGCCGGAGGTTGTGGTCCGCTCGGCGTTGTGGACCGGCGATCCCGGATTCAGCGCTCGCTTCAGCGCCACGTACCGCCACTATCGCTACGACGTACTGAACGCGCCGACCGCAGTGCCTGCGTTGGTGGGGCGGGTGTGGCACGTCGCTGCTCCACTTGCGCTCCCGTCACTGCGCTTGGCATGCGATCCGTTGATCGGCGAGCACGACTTTGCCTCGTTCTGCCGCCGACCGAAGGTGGCTGCCGATCAGCCGCCGGCGTCGTTGCGACGGCGGGTGATGCTGGCGCAGTGGACTCCGGTTGACACCGACTACGGGCGGCTGCTCCGCTTCGAGATTCGGGCCAACGCGTTCTGTCATCAGATGGTTCGCTCGATCGTCGGGACGATGATCGACATCGGTCACGGCAGGCTCCACGCCGGCGACATGCGCATGATCATGTTGCAACGCGACCGTGCGGTGGCTGGCCAAGTCGCCCCACCCGACGGGCTCACCCTCTGGGAAGTCGGCTACTGAGGTCCAGCACCAGAACAAGCTCGTGCGGGGTCAGGTACCGCGCACGGTGAGGAGGAACGGCTCAACGAACGGAGCTATGTTCGGCATGGTCTCGGGGGGGCTCGTGAACGTCGCGATGTACGCAGTGGTGGGAGTGACCACGATGGCTTGCAAGAACGCAAGCTTGGGAAGTCCTGGCAGCGTGGCCGACCACGCCACGAGTTCGACCTGAACGCCATCGACGGCGGAGTCGCGACGTTGTCCGGCGAGAACGAAATCCGGGGCCGCTCCCCCGATGGTAGACAGCGCCGCCTTCACGTAGGCGTCGATCCCGACGCCGGGAGGGAGCGCCTCTGTGGTGACATTGACGTTGTCGCCCGAGGTCGCTGCTGGCTGGATGAAGAACGTGCGCACCCCATTAGTTGACGTATCCGACCATGCCGGATCGACGGCCATCGTCCATCCCGCAGGGTCGCTCGCGACGACAGATCCGGCCGGCATCACGATGCTGGCCGGAGGCGCTGCGGCAATCGTGGCCGGCGTGGTGGGAGCAACGGTTGCCGGAGTTGTGGGAGCGACGCTGGCGGGAATTGAGGGAGCGGCGTTCGGTGCCACTGACGCGGCAACGGTGACAGCCGTTCCGGGCCCCGTGTCGGCTGGGGTGCTGAGCGCTGTCTGGACGCTGATCTTCGCATCGGTTGGCGCGTCGTCGGAGTTGATCACTCGCCATCCGACGACCGCCAAGACGACGGCAGCGATGCCTGCGCCGATCAGAATTCGCGGGCGAGCGATGCGCGCGGTGTTTGCGGAACCAGGCTGCGATGCGCCTGCCGCCGACCTGGTCGGACTGGCTGAACCGGCCGCAGATACGTCGGCCGCAGCGGTCGTGGCCGACCACGAACTGGTGGCAGGTGATTGGTCGGCGGTGCGATCGGCCAATGTCGGCCGGGCCGCGCCGGTCGATGCGCCGTCGAGTACCGCCGGTCGCGACCGAGGAACGCGGACGATCGTTGGCTCGTCGGGTACCGTCGAGATCGGCGCACTGGGTGCAGCGGGTGCTGCGGGTTCAGTGGGCGGCGCGAGTTCAGCGGGCGGTGCGGCCGTGACCGGTCGCTGGCCGGGGTTCGGGGGAGGAAGCATCGACATCGCAGGTCACCGTACCAAGCACATGCGCTCACGCGGCGACAGCCAGCGCTGACAATCACACTGTGAGTCGCTATACGACGGGAGCTGGTCGGGCTACCGCAGCAATCAAGCTGGGCAGTAGGACCCGGTCGCCGCACGTGAAGCTTGGCGACCAACGCGGAATTCGTTCTGCGCGCGGATGCCGGTTTCAGCGCACAGGCCGTATCATTTCACGGTTCCCCGGCGCTCTCGCGCCCGGTGTCGAAGGATCTGAGATGCGTACGTACACACCGAAAGCAAGCGAAATCACCCGCGCCTGGCACGTTGTCGATGCCGAGGGCCTGGTACTCGGCCGAATGTGCACCGAAGTTGCGCGTGTGTTGCGCGGCAAGCACAAGCCGATCTTCGCCCCACACATCGACACTGGTGATCACGTGGTGATCATCAACGCCGACAAAGTCGTGCTCACCAGCGGCAAGGCCGACACCGAGATGGTTCACCGCTACAGCGGGTACCCCGGCGGCCTCAAGAGCGAGACCTATGGCAGCCTGCTCGGTCGCAAGCCGGCCGATGCCGTTCGTCTCAGCGTCCGCGGCATGTTGCCGAAGGGCCCGCTGGGTCGCCAGCAGATCAAGAAGTTGAAGGTCTATGCCGGTGGCGAGCACCCGCATGCCTCGCAGAACCCCGTCGTACTCGAAATCGCAGCAGCCAAGGCTCGCTGAGGAACTCGGAAAGAGCTGTCACCACCATGGCCACCAAGCCCCTCACCCAGACCACCGGCCGCCGCAAGGAAGCCGTTGCTCGAGCCCGCCTCCGCCCCGGTACCGGCGTGCACACGATCAATGGCCGTCAGTTCGACGCCTACTTCACCACCGCAGTGCAGCGCATGATCGTTTCGGAAGCGCTCCGTGTCACCGAGACCGAAGAGACCTATGACGTCGACGCGACCATTCACGGTGGCGGCACCAGCGGTCAGGCCGGCGCCTTGCGCATGGCGATCGCTCGATCACTGGTCGAGCTCGACCCCGAGTGTCGGCCGGCACTGAAGAAGGCCGGGCTGCTGACGCGTGACTCGCGCAAGAAGGAGTCCAAGAAGTACGGACTCGTCAAGGCCCGCAAGGCCAAGCAGTACACCAAGCGCTGATCCGGTTGCGCGGAACGTTCTCGGGCGTGGGCTCGACAACGCGATGAAGTTTGGAACCGATGGTGTTCGCGGTCGTTTCGGCGACGACGTGACGCCCCAGTACGTCGCCCGACTGGCCCGCGCCGCGGCGTCGGTGGTGGGCGGCGAAACGTGGCTGATCGGTCGTGACACCCGCGAATCCGGTCCGGTTCTGGAAGCGGCGTTTGCGGCTGGCCTGCGGGCTGCCGGTGCCGTCGCCCGTTCGCTCGGAGTTGCCCCTACACCGATGCTTGCGGCGGAATCGGCCCGCCTCGGCGTGCCCGCAGCGATGATCACGGCATCGCATAACCCGTTCCACGACAACGGCGTCAAGATCTTCGCGGCTGGCGGCGTGAAGTTGCCCGACGACATCGAGCGCTCGATCGAAGCTGCACTCGAAGCCGCACCCGGGGATCACCCCGCTACCGACGTGCTGGCCGGCGACATGCTCGCGGGCGACACGACGGCCGGTGTGACGGCACACGCCGCGTACGCGGAACGGATTCGGTCGCTCTTCCCTGCAGCCGCATTGGCCGGGATGCGCATCGTCGTCGATGGGTCGAATGGGGCGATGTCGCACGTGGCACCTCCGCTCGTGGCCGCGTTCGGTGCCGAGGTGTCGGTCATCCATGTGTCGCCGACCGGGCGCAACATCAACGACGGATGTGGGGCCACTGCTCCCGGTTCGCTCGCCGCCGCAGTGGTCGACCGGCACGCAGACCTCGGCCTCGCTTTCGACGGCGACGGCGACCGGGTGATCGCGGTCGACCATCTCGGCCGCGTGGTCGACGGCGACCGGCTTCTGGCTTTGGCTGCGCTGCAGCTGCGCGGTGTTGGCCAACTCGTCGACGAC
Organism: Acidimicrobiaceae bacterium; assembly: GCA_031419375.1. Taxonomy (GTDB): domain Bacteria; phylum Actinomycetota; class Acidimicrobiia; order Acidimicrobiales; family Ilumatobacteraceae; genus VFMC01. Next base: position 914 of record JANOKQ010000658.1, on the reverse strand, counting down.
ACCGTCGTGGTGACGGTGATGAGCAACCTCGGGTTCATGCGAGCGATGGAACGCGTGGGCATCACCGTCGTCGCCACCGCGGTCGGCGATCGCTACGTGCTGGAAGCGCTCGACGCGAACGGATGGGCGCTCGGCGGCGAACAGAGCGGGCACATCATCTACCGCAAGCTGGCGACCACGGGGGACGGCTTGCTGGCCGGGCTACGCCTCGCGCAACACGTGCGCGAGAGCGGACAACGACTCGCCGAGCTCGCTGACGCAGTGATGACGAGTTACCCGCAGGTGCTGTTGAACGTGCGTGTCGCCGACCGCCATCCGCACGCCGCCGACGAGCTGGCGGCAGAGATCAGTTCCGCGCAGGAATCGCTCGCCGGGGAAGGGCGGATCCTCGTTCGGGCCAGTGGCACCGAACCGCTGATTCGCGTGATGGTCGAAGCGGCAACGGCCGACCTCGCCCGGCAGGTCGCGGAACGACTCGTCGTTGACGTGTCTCGCCGCTTCGGCTGATACGTCGGGCCGGGGCCCGGTCAGGCGACGAAGAACTGGGCTTCGCCGACGGTACCGATGTTGGCGTCGAGGTTCGGGTTGCGGAAGTAGAAGCGAACGTGGCGCGTCTCGATGTCCACCGGCAGGGTGAGCCATTCGTTGGCGGACGCGGGGTTGGTCTGGACGGCAACGGTTTGCCAGCGAATGCCGTCGACGGAGACCTGCACGCGGTACGAGTCCGCAGCTTGGGGGTCGACGATGGTCCACCGGATCGTGCGCAGCCGGGTGAGTGAACCGAGATCGAAGCTGACCCATCCGCTCCACGGCGCTACCGACATCGACGTCGCCCACGCAGTCGCGGGATTGCCGTCGATCGGCCGTTTCGAGGAATTGGGCGGCGAGTTCGACGACCGGCGGGTGTCGACCGG
>JANOKQ010000657.1:0-2462 GCA_031419375.1 Acidimicrobiaceae bacterium | reverse complement strand
TCCCACAGCGTGCGATCGAACCCGTCAGCCCGCTCGGTGGTCTTCACCCGCTCGGTGGTGGCCAGGTCGCCGAAGATCTGGGCGGCGAGGTCGGAGACGACCTGCTGGTGCTCGTCGAGTTCGAAGTTCATCAGCCCTGCTCCACGATGGCGAACGGCAGGTGAACGTCGCCGTCGGGGCGAACCTCGATGCGTACGGCCGCGCCCACCGTCAACGACGCCACGTCGGTGTCGGCGGCGTTCATCACCATGCGGACCCCCGGCATGCCATCGATGTCGACAAGCACGATCGGTAGCGGGTAGTCGAAGCTGGCCACGACGGGATGGTGCACGACGACGAAGCTGTGGATCGTTCCGTGGCCGGATGCGGGTACCGAATCCCACGACAACGAACGACACCGTGGGCACATCGGCCCCGGCGGATGTCGGAGCGCGAAGCACGCGTCGCAGCGTTGAACGCGCAGCTCGCCACCGTTGAGCGCATCGAACCACCACTGGTTGTCGAGGGTGGTCGACGGTTCCGGACGCGGTGGCCGCGCCGGGACTGCCGGTCCGCGTGGCGGGCGGAAGCGAATGATCCGGAACTGCATCGAGCCGACCAGTTGTCCGGTCGCGTCGAAGTAGTCCTGGCGGGTGGTGACGAAGTGGCCGGTGCCGAGTGCGGTGATCTTTTGCGGGCTGATCGAGTGGATTACGGTGCGCATCGAGATCTGGTCGCCGGGGCGAAGGTAGCGGTGGTAGGTCTGGTCGCAGTTGGTGGCCACGACACTGGTGAATCCCCGAGAGGCCAGCAGTTGGGTCATCTGCTCGTACGGGCTTGCCGGGTCGCGTCGCGGGCCACGGACCCCGCTCATCACCCATGCCTGCAGCATCGTTGGTGGAGCGACGAGGTGGCCATGCACGGAGTCGGCTGCGGCCGCAGGATCGAGGTACACCGGGTTGTCGTCACCGACCGCTTCGCACCAGTGCCGGATCATGGGCACGTTCACCTCGTCGGGGCCGGGCTGCAATGGTCCGACCTCGCAGCCGACGAAGCGCTGCAGGGCAGCATCAAACGCGGCGTCGGCGGCGTCGGTCGCGTCTTGGGTTAAGCCGTCGTCGTTCATGAGCGCACGAGATCTTTCCATGCCGCGTCCCGGTCGGCGGACGGCTCGCGGGGCAGGCCGAGGGCGTGTTCGCCGATGATGTTGGCTTGTACCTCGTCGGTGCCGCCGCCGATGCGGATCGCGAACTGGCTGAGTAGGTACTGGCCCCAACTGCTGGAGTCGCGACCGGTGAGCATGCCGTCGGCACCGACGACCGACATGGCCGTGTCCATCGTGGCCGTCCAGTGGCGCGCGTAGGCAAGCTTCATGATGAACATCTCGGGGCCGGGCATCCGCTGTTGCGACAACGCTGTGCGCAACCGGTAGCCGAGGTAGGTGAGCGTGGCCGCGCGCGAGTACGCACGCATCAAGGCTTGGCGGGTGGGTTGGTCGCCGACGGTGCCATTGGCCGCGGCCAGAGCGATGAGACCGTCGACGTTCCATGCGCCGCTCCCACCGCCGATGAAGGCGCGCTCGGATGTCAAGGTGGTCTGGGCGACCTTCCAGCCGTTGCCGACGTCGCCGATGATGTTGGCGTGGGGGACACGCACACCGGTCAGGAACACCTCGTTGAAGTGTGCGGTGCCGGTCATCTGGCGCAGCGGGCGGACCTCGATACCGGGGGTGCGCATGTCGACGGCGAAGTAGGTGATGCCGCGGTGCTTGGGCACATCGGCATCGGTACGGGCGAGGAGGATTGCATAGTCGGCGAACTGCCCGAGCGACGTCCACACCTTCTGCCCATCGACCACCCACTCGTCGCCGTCGCGCATCGCTCGGGTGGCCAACGACGCGAGGTCGCTGCCCGCGCCGGGTTCGGAGAACAGCTGGCACCACACGTGGTCGCCGCGCAGGATGGCTGGCAGGAGGTCGCGTTGCTGTTCGGGCGTTCCGTGTGCCATCAGCGTTGGTCCGACCATCCCGACTGCCACGGCGAACGCTCCGGTAGCGACAGCGAATCCGGATTGCTCCTCGCCGAAGATCGCCGCCTCGATCGGTGATGCGCCGCGGCCACCGAAGGACTTTGGCCAGGTGATGCCCGCCCAACCGTTGTCGTGCAGGGTTCGTTGCCACCGGCGGCACTCGCCGACGTGGGCGCCGAGGTCGTCGTAGTGCATCGTCTGCGTCGCCGTCCGGGCCGTGGCGTGGTGGCTCAACCAAGCGCGCGCGTTCGCGCGGAACGTCGCTTCGTCGGATGAGTCGCCGATGTACATGTGCCCGGATCTCCAACTACTGGTGGTTTCTGAAAGTGTGTCAGATCGCGCCGATGGTCGGCGTATCTGACGACCCGTCAGATTGTCATTACGCTCCTCGGAAATGACTCCGTTGAGAACACCGATCGAATCGCAGGGGGACATGCGGTAGTGGGCGGGTTCAC
>JANOKQ010000656.1:0-6071 GCA_031419375.1 Acidimicrobiaceae bacterium | reverse complement strand
CACCCCGCCCGGATCAGAACGCCAGCGTGTCCGTGCCGTCCACCTCGACCACGGTGCTCGACACGCCAGGCTTCGATACCAGCCCAATTGACACCAGCCCAGTCGACGGGCGCCGCGCTGTCGATCGGGCTGGTGTCGACTGGGCTGGTGTCAATTGGGCTGGTGTCGAAGCCTGGCGTGTCGAGCACCGTGGTCGAGGTGGACGGCACGGACACGCTGGCGTTCTGATCCGGGCGGGGTGGGCGCAGCTCGCGACCGTCGTTGTTACAGCCGGCTACCCCACCGAGCACGCTGATCAGGAGCAACGTCGCCACGCGCACCGTGAAAGAAGAGGCGACCCGCTCGCGCATAGCCCAATACTAGAGGTGTCGAGGCGCTCGGCCCGGTGTTTGTGGCGACGGATCTGGCAGGTCGGTCGCGGTGGGCCGTCCCCGGTAGCGTGGCGGCCGTGAGCGATCCAGCGTTGTGCATCCTCACGGTGCACGCCCATCCCGACGACGAAGCCTCAAAAGGGGCGCCGACGATGGCGATGTACGGCCAACAAGGTGTCCGCACCGTGTTGGTGTGCTGCACCGGCGGCGAAGAGGGCGACCTGCAGAACCCGGGCCTACGCGAGCCTGGCCAGCCGTTCCACGGCCTCACGCCCGAGCAGGAACGGGCACTGCTCGCCGAACTGCGCCCCGGCGAGTTGCAGCGTTCGGCCGAGGTGATCGGCTTCGACCGTGTGGTCATGCTCGGCTACCGCGATTCCGGGATGGTCGACACCGAGCCCAATCAGCACCCCAACTCGTTCCACATGGCCCCGCTCAATGAAGCGGTTGGTCGTTTGGTGGAGATCATCCGCACCGAGCGTCCGCAGCTGATCGTCACGTATGGCGACGATCAAAAGGGATACCCGCACCCCGACCACATCAAGGTCCATGACATCTCCATCCCAGCGTTCGAGCGGGCGGGCGATCCTGCCTGGTACCCCGAGCTCGGCGAACCCTGGCAGCCAAGCAAGCTGTACTACGCCACCTGGTCGAAGGCCCGCCTCATGGCGGTGCACGAGGGCATGATCCGCCTGCGCGGCGAGTCGCCGTTCGATCAGACGTGGCTCGACCGGCCCGACGCCGATTCGCGGATCACCACCAAGCTCGACATCGGGCCGTTCCTGTGGGCGCGCACCGGTGCGTTGAAGGCACACGCCACCCAGGTCGACCCCCACGAAAGCTGGTGGTTCGGGCTCGACGATGCGCAGCTGGCCGAGGTGTACCCCTACGAAGACTGGATCCTGGCCCGCTCGCTGGTCGGCATGCCGGGGCCCGGTGAGTTCGAGCGCGACATGTTCGCCGGTCTGCGCGAGCCGTCGATGGAATCTGGGTCGGCGTCGTGAGTGCAGATGCAAGCGTGCAGTACCGGGTCGCCTTCGCCAAGAACGATGAGGCGGTCGATGGGCCCGATGGCGCCGCCGTGGTGATCACCATCGCGGCAGCCGATGCCGGCCTCGACCCGACCGTCGCCTACATGCAGGGCAAGCTGAAAGCGGCCGGGCACACTGGCGTGTTGTTCACCGTGTTACGCAACGGTGAAGCTGCCGCGACGATCAGCCGACTCGCATCGCGTCCCTGAGGGCGCGGTAGCCGATCAGCATGGCGCCGCTGCTGCGGATCAGTTCGCGTAGCTCATGGTCGATGGTGACGAGTCGCAGATCGTCGATCCAGCCCTGCGCCTGCGGCGTGAGGGCGCGGACCTCGGGCGTGTCGATGGTGGGCTGCACGTGCACTTCGGTCACGCCGGGCTGCAGGTTGGCGATCGCGTGAAACACCCGGTCGCGGCTGCCGGCTCGCCAATCGTGGTCGAAGTGGTCGGGGAACACCACACCTTCCTCGGCGGCGAGTTTGCGAAACGGGAAGCCGGCCTCGTCCGCGGTGATGGTGGACGGCAACCGGACCGGTAGCCGGAACTCCACCGCGAGTTCCATGTACACGTCGAAGAACTCGGGCCGCAGCGTGATCGCGGTGAGGTGCGGGGCGAGGTGGGTGACGTCGATGCCCCATGCGAGTGCCCGTTCGATCTGTGCCCGGCACTCGCGCAGCACCTCGGCCGGGTCGGCGTGCTCCCACAGATCGCCGACGTTGCGCGGGAACCCGCCCTCGCCTGACAGCAGCGATGGGGCATGGGTGATCGGGCCCCAGCGGTAGTGCTCGTGTTCGCAGTTGAGCGTGAGGTGCACGCCGATGTCGTCGCCTGTTCGCGGGTTGCCGTCGTAGCCGAGCGCAGCGTGGCGGGCCCACGGGGCGGGAACCATGATCGACGCGCACGTCGCCACCCCGTCGCGCAGAGCGGCGTACACGCCCTCGTTCGCAGCGTGGCTCGAGCCGAGGTCGTCGCAGGAGATGATCAGCAAGCGGGCGCCGGCGGGATGGCCGAGGCGTTCGGCCAGCGAGGTCGTCGGGCGCGGGCTCACGGTCACCTCGCGAACGTTATCCCGTGCACCCGGCCCACAGGCCGAGATTGCCGACGCGGGCGGTCTCTGCTGCGGCGCGAAAGTCGTCGACGTGGGCGACGTTGGGCGGGAAGGTGAGCAGCGTCGCGTAGCCACGGCCGATGATCTCCAGGTTGACGAACAACCCGTCCTCGGCCCGGTACACGTAACCGAGCAAACGGTCGTAAGCGTCGCGCGCCTCGACGTCGCGCACCACCTGCACGCGGGTTCCGGCGGGCAGCAGCGTCTTGGCGAACGCCGAGGCCTCTGGCCCGAAGCACTCGACCGGCGAGTTCGGTTTGACGGTCTCGGGCGTGTCGATCCCGATCAAGCGGAGCGACTCCGACGTCCCGTCGAAGTCGACCACGATGGTGTCGCCATCGACGACGCGCTCGACCACCCCGTTTGGCTCGAGCGCGCTCGGTTCCCGTGGTGCCGGTTCCCGTGGTGCCGGCGTCGCGGACGTCGGGCTACATCCCGTCAGGACGCTGTAGTTGGTGACGGTCAGGAGCGAGACCGCGACGCACAAAAGAGCGCTGCGCACTCCAACGGTTCTATCGGTCTCAGGCTCGGAACCGAAGTTCGGTCCGAACGCGCTCGCGCCGCTGATTTGCGGCCGAGGTCGACTGCGACGCACCGAGACCTGAGCACTTACGGGGTGCGGTAGGCATCACGGCGATGGACGACGGACACGATCTCGATCACCAACACGGCGTCGATGATGCTGTAGATGACGCGGTACTCGCCGCGTCGAGCCGAGTACAGGGGAAACAGCGGCGGGTCGAGTTGTTTGCCCAGGCGGCGGGGATTGATCGCCAGTGTCGTGTAAATGAACTCGAATGCGGCAGTGGCGATCTTTTCCGGTAACCCGGCCGTGAGCGCCCGGCGGGCCGACCGGGTAAACCGGACCTCGTAGCTCACCTTTTCGGTCACGCGCCAAGGCGGCCCGACGCAACCATCGCTGCTCGCACTTCATCGGCGCTACAGGTATCGCCGACGCGCAGTTCGGCAAGTCCGGTGCGAACCGCCCCGACCGATTCGCTGTCGCTGAGGATGGCCAGGGTCTCGAGTAGGGCGTCGTAGTCGTCAGCGCCAAGCAGGACGGCGACCCGGCTCCCGTTGCGGGTCACCTCAAACCGCTCGTGATGCAGCTCGGCTGCTTCCACAAGCTTCGAGAAACTCCCACGCGCAGCGGCAACCGAGATCGTCGTCATGTACACGATTATAGCGCATCTTCATTTTGGGCGATGCTTCGCGGCCTGACCGGGTTCGAGTCGGGCTTTCTCGGCTGCGGCCCGGCCTCGTCGACGTAGGCGACGTTGGGCGAACAGCGTTTGTGTCGGGCGGATTCTCCGTGGCAGGCAGCGAGTTTTCCCGCGGGAAAATCGAGGGCCTGCGGGCGGGCTTTCTCAGGCGGGGCTGGGGTAGTCGATCGGCTCCTCACCGGGTGGGGGAGTGGTGTAGATCGTGACGGCTCCGGCCGGGTCGAACAGCTTGTTTTCCGTCGGCCAGGCACCGGGAAGGTAGCGGGTGCCGCCGTCGACGAACTGGTACATGCCGGTGCCGTCGCGGTTCAGTTCGTCTGGGCCGGTCGCTGTGGCATCCCACCAGAACACGGTGGCGTCGTCAATCCCGTTGTAGTCGGATTCCGGCCATAGCCCCTCGCCCCACGACAGCGAGGGCTGGCTGATCGCCGCGGCGGTCGGCGGGAGCGCGAACAGCGCGTCCTTCCACGCCTGGTGGGTGAGGTTCGGTCCGACCGCTTGGAGCACTGCGAAGAACAACGCCGGGTTGGGTTGGATCCCCCCGATCGTCTGATCGGCGGGCGGCACGGAACCGGTGAACCATTCGTAGATCGCGTATGCCCCGATCTTGGTGCCGTCGGTCCTGGCCGCCAACGAGGTGACACCGAACGCATGCGCCCACTGTTGCTGGTCGTACGTACGGGCGAACGCGTTGAGGTCGACCAGCGTGCTCGCCGCGATCACCCACTCCGGGAAGTACTCCTGAGCGGTGGCCTCGTTGGTGAAGTCCCGTGGAGCAACCGGGTCGCCGGCGAACACGATCGTGGTGACTCCTGCCGACTTCAGCTTCGAGATCGCCTGCGATGCGGTCGCCTGGATCGTGGTCGGGTCGAGCGCGTACGCGACGACTTCCGCGAACGGAGCACCGACGTCGCTCATCTGCTCGGTGAACTGGTCGGCAAGGTCTTTCGATGCGGCGCTGCTCTCGAGGTACAGCAGCCCGAAGGTGCGCGGGGTGCCGATGAACTCCTCTCCGGCGAACTCGGCATTCCCGCCCACGAGTTGCTTGCCGATGAACTCGACGACGTGGACCTGCTTCTGGGCTTGGCTGCCATCGAGGGACCACACGTACGGATCGCGGTCGACGTAGAACTGCGTCGGCTGACCGGGGGTGCAGCCGATGCACATGATCTCGTTCGCCGCCAACTCGTCGGCGAACGCACTCGTGAGCGCCGGCCCGCCGAACACGACGAACGGTTGGTACTCGGCGGCGATCCGGGCAGCGTCGGCGCGGGCGGCGACATCATCGGTTGCGTTGCCCGTGCCCTCAAAGGTGATCAGGTTGATCGTGCGTCCGTACATCTCCACGTAGGTCTCGTAGTAGCGGATGAGCTCGCGCATCGTGTCGAACTGCTGGCTGTTGGTGTCGTCGACGGCGATTGCGTCGGTGACGTAGGCGATGATCGGGTCGTTCGCCTGTCCTTCGTAGTACACGATGGTGATCTCGTCGCCGGTCACCCCCGTGCTGGTTGCGCCGCCGTTGTCACCGCTGAACGGGGCCATGCAGACCGGGGCGAAGAAGCTGGGAACCGCAACCCGCCCGGTCGCGGTGTCGCAGCGCGGCCCCCAGTCGATCTGATCCTCGATCCCGTCCTCGATGGCCCGGGTGAACGACATCGGAAACGTGATCTCCGGTGCTGCATCGATGCCGGGTTCGGTGGGGTCTGGTGCGCTTTGGTCCGATGAGATTGGCTCTGTCTGGGTCGGTGTCGTCGGCGCTGCCGAATCGTCGGTCGCGACCGGAATGGGATCGGTCACGGCGACCGATGCGTCGGTGACTCGCCGGTCGTCGCCGCCCTTGGACGCGACGACGATCCCGATCACCACGGCGACGACGGCGGCGATCCCGATGATCGGCCCCCACCGTTTCAGGGTCTGGTTCGAGCCCAAGCCCTGATTGGCGGCGGGTCGTGCCTGTGATGGTTGCATGAGCTACCCCTTCGAGCGGTGGCCGGTGTCATCGTGGCCGGTGTCCTGGCTGCCCGTGTCGTGGCTGCCGGTGTCGTGGCTGCCGGTGTCGTGGATGGATGATGGCGGAACTGCGCCTGATCGGGCGAACGCTGCCGTGTCGGTGCCGAGGTAGCTCTGCACCACCTCGGGTGCGGCCAGCACAACGGCTGGAGGACCGGTGGCGACGATGCTGCCCAGATCGAATGCGATCAGGCGATCGGCGATCGACGAGATCAACGGCATGTCGTGCTCGATCACCACGAGCGCGGCACCCATCTCATCGCGCAGGCGCAGCAGCACCGGCGCCAGCGATTCCACTTCGCGCTGCGCGATTCCGCTCGAGGGCTCGT
>JANOKQ010000655.1:0-6970 GCA_031419375.1 Acidimicrobiaceae bacterium | reverse complement strand
CGAAGGGCACCGCCGGTTTGGCCCGGTCGGCCGTGAGTGGGTTGAGCCGGCGGCCCTCGCCACCGGCCAGGACGATCACGAGCACCTTTGGTTCAGCCATACGCGCCCGACACTACCCAACCCGCTACTGCGCGCCCGACGATCCAGCGGCGAGGCGGTCGTACCACTGGCGGTGCAGTTCGGTGGGCTGCTGCCACGACCAGTCGGCGGACATACCGCGCCGTTGCATGGCTTGGCGACGGCGCGGCTGGGCCACCGCTCTGGCCATGCGATGAAGCCCGTCCAACACTGCCAGCGAGGTCGGTTCGGCAACCACGATGCCGGTGCCGCGTGACGCGAGCGCGTCGACATCGACGACGGTGTCGTGCAGCCCGCCCACGTTGGTGACAAGCGGCAGCGTGCCGTAGCGCATCGCCTGCATCTGGGCCAGCCCGCACGGCTCGAACCGGCTCGGCATGACGAATGCATCGGCGCCGGCAAACATGCGGTGGGCGAGCCCTTCGTCATAGCCATCGCGAAACCCGACGAGGTCGGGGTGCGCGGCGGCAGCCGCTTCAAGCGCGTCGACCAGACCGCGATCCCCGCTGCCGAGAACGAGCAGACGAGCCCCGATGGTGCGCAGGAACGGGATCGTCGGGATGACGAGGTCGACCCCTTTCTGCTCGGCCAGGCGGGTCACCATCGCCAGCACCGCCCCGCTGCCCGCAGCGACGCCGAACTCGGCGAGCAGTTCGTCGCGCAGCGTCACCTTCGGATCGAGGTCGGCGAGGTCATAGTGGACGCTGAGGTGCGTGTCGGTGAGCGGATTCCACTCGTCCACATCGATCCCGTTGAGGATGCCGACGAGCCGGTCACCTTTGGCAGTGAGCTCCGCGTCGACCCCGCAGCCGCCCGCCCGCGTGGTGATCTCGGCGGCGTAGTGCGGGCTCACGGTCGCCACGAGATCGGCGGCGCGGATGCCGCCCACGAGCGGGTTGCAGTCGCCCCGAAAGTCGAACTGCTCACGCCGAAAGGGGAGCGCGTCGAGCCAGCCGCGGTTGGTGTTGCCCTGGTATCCGAGGGTGTGAATGGTCAGCACAGTCGGGGGTGGAGCGGGCAGATGGGCGAGCGCGGTGGCGGTGTGCCAGTCGTTGAGGTGAACCACATCGGGCTCGGTGTCGCTGATCAGCGCGGCCACTGCGGCAGAGAAGGCGAAAAACCGGCGGTCGTTGTCGGGCCATCCGCTGCCGTCGGGTTGCAGGTACGGGTGTCCTCTGGCCATGCCGGGCACGTCGACGAGGGTGACCGTCTCGCCGCCCGGGCCGCCACTCGGCACGGTTCCGGTTCGCGCCGTCGCCGGTGCCGCCCAGTCGGCGACGTCGAGGGGCCGAGAGTGCTGGCCCGACAGGGCGACGTTGCCGTAGTCGGGCATCACCACATGCACGTCGACTCCCTGCCGGCGGAGTTCGGCGACATACCCTGCGGCCGCCGCAGCGAGCCCGCCCACGCGGGCCACAGGCAAGTACTCAGCGGTGGCGTACAAGACCTTCACTGGCGCCACGTGAGTGCGGGCGGCCGAGGCTGCCCGCGCCCTGCGCGGGGCTACCCGGCCGACAGTGACGTCGGGTCGGGGAGCAATCGCATGAGACCGCGGTCGCTGACGGTTTGGGCGGAGCGGCGCAGGATCTCCTCGGCCAATCGCTTGCCGCGTTCGTTAGCCGGATCGAACGCTCCGGCGATGACCAGCGGATACGAGAACAAGAACAGCACGCCCGTGTCGTAGCCGGCCCAGCACTGCTCGATGGTGAGATCGGTGACGCCGTGTTCGACCATTCTGGCGTGGTAGTGCTCGATCAGCTCGGTTTCGTGCGCGCGGCGGCATTCGATGGTGAGGCTCTGGCTGAGCAGGTAGGCCAGGTCGTGGAGGCCGTTGGAGACCATCACTGCTTGCCAATCGATAAGCACCACGGGGTGCTGGTCACCGGAACCGATCATCACGTTGTCGAGGCGAACGTCACCGTGGACAAGGGTTTGGGTGTGCTCGCCCATCGCCCGGTGCAGTTCGCGAAACGAGGCCACATAGCGGGGGATCTCGCCCAGCACGTCGGCGGGAATGCAGTAGTCGAACAGCTCCAGGCATCGCTCCCACGTGCCGAGCAAACTGGGCATGAACGCTTGGACGTAGTTCGTGTCGACACGCATTGCCGTGTCGAGCATCGGCTGACCGGTGTTGTTCCAGAACGCGGCGTGCAACGGGACGAACGCGTCGATGACGAGGCGGGCCTGGGCGACATCGACCCCGGAAATCTGATCGGCCGGCTGGTACCCGCGGAGGTCCTCGAGGACCACGATGTTCTGGCCCGTTTCGGCGATGACCGCGGCGAAGTAGCACGCCGGCTTGGGGACGTCGACGGAGTCGGCAATCGTGTTGAAGAAGGTGACCTCGCGCTCGTACATGCGCGCGTTGTTGGCGATCGCCCGGTTGGCGGCGAGGGGATGGGCAAACTTGATGATCACCGATTCGGGCCCGCCAGCTCCGTCGCCCGGCCCGCCACTTCCGTCGCCCGGCCCGCCACTTCCGTCGTAGGTGAGCCCGATGCGGACCACCAGACCGAGCAGGCCAACACCTTCGCCGATCAGCGTGACCGAGTGGCCGGTCACCGAGCGGTCGACGCCGAGCATGTTGGCCCCGTGCAACATCTTGGTGAGCCACGCCGCTGACAGGCCTTCTGGTTCGGTCGGAAACTCGCTCATCGTGCTACCCCCCTGGCAGTTCCAGATATCTTCTGAACCGTGTGTTTCTAGCTCGGCTAGCGTCCCGACGTCAATGTTCCGGCCCGCGTCCGCGAGCCGTGGTCGACGCTCGCTGCTGCCGTGAAGGCGGAACGAGGCCCTATCGTCGTTGCGATGTGTCGCAGCCTGCCGTCGCTCCATGCATGGGCGGGGACCCCGAGGATGCGGGCGCTGGTGCTCGGGGTCGTGGTCGCTGTGTCGGCGGTGGTGGCCATCTTGTTGCACCGCAACGGCCACACCCAGGGCGACGATTTTGCCCTGTATCTGCGCCAGGCGCGCAGCGTCTTCGACGGCGATTCAGCAGCCGTGGTGGCTGACAACCGCTTCGCGGTCCTCAACTCCGACCGAGGATTCAGCCCGCTGGCCTACCCGTGGGGGTGGCCGCTGGTGTTGGCCCCGTTCGTCCACCTGTGGGGCCTCGATTTCGACCGCTTGAAGCTGATCGAGGTGGCGATCTGGTGCACGTGGTTGGTGTTGCTGCACGGCATCATCCGTCGACGCGCCGGTCGGGCGATGGCGCTCGGTGTCGTCGCTGTCATCGGTTCCGCTCCGCTGTATCTGGCCCACACCGATCAACTGATCACCGAGTTCCCGCACATCGCCGCGGTCGCAGTGGTGATCTGGTGGTACGACCGGATCACGGCCAGCAGCGCACTCGTTGATGCCTCGCCACGCAGGCTCGTCATCCTCGGAGTGCTGGTCACCGTTGCGTTCAACATGCGCCGAGAGGGTGTCGTCCTGATCAGCATGATCGCCGTGGTTCAGTTCTTCGAACTGGTGACAAGGTCCGGGGCGCAGCGCTGGTCGGTGTCGGGCCTCGAGGCCGAGCTGCGCGCGCGGTGGCGCGCGGTGGCAACCCCGTACGTCTCGTTCGCACTGTCGATGCTGCTGTTCCAGCTGCTCTTGCCGACGATGCTGTTGCCCGACAACGGCAACAGCCGCCGGTACATCGACGACCGCTTCGGCGACTACGCGAGCACGCTGACCGAGCAACTCGGTCTCGGCACGCGCCCCGCGCTTGGTGGGGCGATCGTGGTCATCGCCTTCATCGGCGCGGTCATCGGCGTACGCCGCCGGCCTGCGCTCGACGGCCCGATCGTGGTGGTCGCGGTCCTGAGCGCGCTGGCGATCAGCACCCACTTCCGGATGGTCGACCGGTACTGGTTCCAGATCACGCCGTGGGTGTTGTACTTCGCCGCAGTCGCGTTCAGCGAAGCCGTCAGCATGATCGTCACGCAGCGAACCCGTCTCGCCGCTGTTGCCGTGGTTCCGCTGGCCGCGCTCGTGGTGGCGCATGTGGTGGCAGTGCCCGACGACATCGGTAGAGCCCGCGATTTCAATGCGGCAGGGAGAGTGCAGATCGGGCCGGCCCACCCTGATGTGATCCCGATCTTCGAGGCTGTGAACACCCGTACCCCGCCGACCGCGGTGATCGCCTACTTCCGGGCGCGGACGATGACGCTGATGACCGATCGGCGTTCGATCCAGACCAGCAGCCTGACCAAGATGCAGGTGCGCGCCGACTACTACGCGCAACGCATCGGCGAGGACTACTGGCAGCCGCAGATCACCCGTGCCGAGGGGCTCGATCTGGGTTTTGAGATCGTATGGTCGGATTCACGGTGGATCCTGTGGAAGCTCGGAGCGCCCGAGGTCACGGCTGGCTGACCGGTATCGTTGCGCCGTGCTGACGGCAGACGAGTTCGATGTATCCGTGATCTTGCCCGTGTACAACGAGCGGGGCCACCTGCGTACCGAGATCGACCGCGTCGCCGCGGCGCTCACTGCCTCGCCGTACACGTTCGAGATCATCGTCGTCGACGACGGTTCCAACGACGGCTCCGAGGTCGATTTGCCAACCATCGAGGGCATTCGCCTCATCCGCCATAGCGCCAACCGAGGCTCGGGAACCGCCCGGCGCACCGGCACAACCGCGGCGCGCGGACGAATCGTGGTGTGGACCGACGTGGACATGACCTATCCCAACGACCTGATTCCCGACATCGTCGCCCAGGTCGACGGCTGTGATCACGTGGTTGGTGCACGGCGCAGCGAGGAGGGCACCAAACGGTTCTTTCGTGTGCCGGCGAAGTGGTTCATCCGCCGGTTGGCCAGCTACCTCACCGACACTGACATCCCCGACCTCAACTCCGGCCTGCGCGCGTTTCGCCGTGACGTGGCGATGCAGTACGTGCATCACCTCCCGGCTGGTTTCTCCTGTGTCACCACACTCACCATGTCGTTTCTGTCGAACGGCTATCAGGTGAAGTACGTACCGATCGACTACTTCCCCCGTGCCGGGACGTCGAAGTTCCACTGGTGGCGCGACACCAAGCGGTACCTGCTGCAGGTCGTGCGGATGTCGTTGTCGTACAACCCGTTGAAGGTGTTCATGCCGATCGGGCTGGCGCTGTTGTTCCTCGGGTCGGGCAAGCTCGTGTACGACTGGATCGACAAGGATTTCCGCCTCGCAGCCAACACGTTGCTGATCCTGCTCGCGTCGTTGCAGGCGATCTCGGTGGGATTGTTGGCCGACTTGGTGGTGCGCGTCACGAAACCGTCCACCCAGGTCACCCCGGCCTGACCGAAATGCCTGTCGACCACGTCCCCACGGGCAACACCTACGACAAGTACGCCTCGACCAACCCGGTCGAACAGCGGATGATGCGTGGGTTCATGAGCGCGCTCGACTCGTTGCTCGATGCTGCGTCTGTCGTTGGCGCACCGAAGCGAATCCTCGAGATCGGTGTCGGTGAAGGCGAGGTGATGCAACGTCTCCGTGAGCGCTACCCCGACGTTGCCATCACCGGAGTCGATCTCCCCGACGCGGCGCTCGTTACCCAGTGGTCCGAGCGCGGGCTGTCGTGCCTGTTCGGCGATGCCACTGCGTTGCCGTTCCCCGACGATGCGTTCGATCTCGTCCTCGCGATCGAGGTGCTCGAGCATGTCCCGAATCCCGAGCGGGCGTTGGCGGAACTGGCCCGCGTGTGCTCGGGCGCGTTGATTGCCTCGGTGCCGTTCGAGCCAGTGTGGCGGGCCGGCAACATGGTCCGCCGCCGCTACCTCCGCCAACTCGGCAACACGCCGGGCCACGTGAACCACTGGACCCGGTGGGGGTTCCGACGCTTCATCGCCCGTCGTTTCGCGGTGCTGCAGATGAAAAGCCCATTGCCATGGACGATGGTGCTGGCCAGCGGGGCGGGTGCGAACCCGCCCCCCGCTACGAAGGGCGGGTTCACACCCGCATAGTCTTGTGCCCGCTGGCCACCTGTACGAGGATGGTCGATCGAGGTGGTCCGCGAGCCACCCCTAAGGAGGGAAACCGATGAGCCTCACCCACCAGGAACCGCTGCCCGCCGGCACGCACGCTGCCCCGGCGCGCCGCGCATCGTTTCGCACGTTCGCGGAATCGACGGCTGCCGATTGGGCGCTGATCATGCCGCAACTCGCGGTGACCCAGAGCCTCGTCCCGGACCGGATCGTCGAGCAGCTCACACACCTCCGCAACGACCACGGCGGTTTTCCGGTCGATCGCCTGGAGCACTCGCTGCAAACCGCAACCCGCGCCGAACGCGACGGCCGCGACGTGGAGTACGTGATGTGCGCGCTCGTGCACGACATCGGGGACACGCTGACGCCCTACAACCATCCCGCGATCGGCGCGGCGATCGTCAAGCCGTTCGTGTCGGCCGCCAACCACTGGATGGTCGAGCACCACGGCGTGTTTCAGGGCTACTACTTCTGGCACCACATCGGTGCCGATCGCAACTCCCGCGAGGCGTTGCGCGACTCGGAGTACTTCGACTACGCGGCCGAGTTCTGCGCCAAGTACGACGCCGTCGCGTTCGACGCCGACTACGTCAGCGAACCGCTGGAGCACTTCGAGCCGATGATCCGGGCCGTGTTCGGCACGGCACCGTAGCCCCGCGCTACCTGCGGCGGGCGCGAGCGACGATCGCGTCGAACTCCAGGTCGCTCAGGGGGATGACCGAGAGCCGGTTGCCCCTGGCCAACAGCCGTGAATCGGCGAGCTCGGGCAGCTCCTTGAGCTGATCGAGCGAGAGGAACGGCAGCGACTTCACCGGCGCGACGGTCACCCAGTCCCAGATCGGCTTGTCCGGGGTGCTCTTGGGGTCGAAGTACTTGGAGGCGGGATCGAACTGGGTGGGATCGGGTTCGGCGACGCGCACGACCTTGC
>JANOKQ010000654.1:0-4764 GCA_031419375.1 Acidimicrobiaceae bacterium | reverse complement strand
TCGCGGGTTCGAGTCCCGTCGGGACCGCTACGGGTGCGCAAGCACCCGTGCGGAAAGTAAGCAAGTACCGAATCGTCCGACAGGTGCGTTTCGGAAATAGTCGTCGTCGTAGCTGTGCACCGCTGCGACAACACGGTCGAGTAGCTCAGTCGGCAGAGCACACGCCTGAAAAGCGTGGGGTCACCGGATCGACGCCGGTCTCGACCACAACACATCAGCCGTAGGCGGCGATCCTCACGGGTCGCCTTCCTGCGGCTGATTGCGTTCCCGCCATAGCCTGGCCTGCCCGCCGTAGCCTTGGGAGATGGCCGGACCGTTGCAGCTCGAGTTCGTCACCTCGGCCAAACGGGCGATCGACCTCCCCGAGTCACCGGCCGAGATCGCCCTTGTCGGGCGGTCCAATGTCGGTAAATCGGCGCTGATCAACGCGCTGGCCAATCGCAAGCAACTGGCCAGGGTCTCGAACACCCCCGGGCGAACGCAGCTGATCAATCTGTTCACGCTTCCGTCAGGGGCGACCGTGGTCGACCTACCCGGCTACGGCTTTGCCGCCGTACCGACCCGCGAGAAAAAGACGTGGCAACCGATGATCGAGGGCTACCTGCTCGACCGCGGCGCGCTGCAGGCGCTGCTGTTGCTCGTCGACGGCGAGATCGGGCCGACCAAGCTCGATCTGCAGATGCTCGACTGGGTGTACGCCAACGAGATCCCCACCGTGATCGTGGCCACCAAATGCGACAAGGTCCGTCCGTCACGCCTGGCCGGACGCCGCCAGCAGGTGGCGCGGGCCTGCCAGCTCGAAGAGCGCGACGTGATGTGGGTCAGCTCCTCGAAGGGCACCGGGATCGACGCGCTCCGTGCCCACATCGCCACGCTGCTGCAGCATTGAAGCCTCGGCGCTGAAGTGCCCGGCTCAGCTCACCCGGATCTGCATGGCGCGCCCGCGCCATTCCGCGAGGGTGGCCAGGGTGCTGATCCACCCGTCGCTTCGGCCGATCAGTTCGTCGTCGGCAACGTAGCGGTGGTTCAGGCTGAGGCCGACGATTCGCCCACTGGCACGCTCGACCGCGACCACGCTGAGGTCGGGACGGCCCCCGAAGCCGGACGTTACCGGCTGCCGTGTGTCTCGCCCTGCGCTGGTGCAGCGAGCACCAGCGGTGGCGCTTCCAGCTCCGGCGTGAGCGACGTACCGGCGATGGGTCGGTGCCGTCGCCAGGTTCGTATCCATGGCACCAGCTGATCACCCTCCATTGGCCGGCTCATCAGGAAACCTTGGGCGAAGTCGCAACCCAGAGCACGCAGTTCGGCGAGGGTTGCTTCGTCCTCGACGCCTTCGGCCACGACGCGAAGTCCCAGGCTCTTGCCGAGGGTGATCGTCGAGTGGACGATGAACGCATCCTTCTCCTCCGATGTCATCGACGTGACGAATGCACGGTCGATCTTGATCTCATCGATCGGGAGGTTACGAAGGCCAGACATCGAGAAGTACCCCGTGCCGAAGTCGTCGATGGACAAGCGGATGCCGAGTCGGCTCAAGCGGTGACAGATCGCAGCGGCGGTCTCGTAATCGTCGATGATGGCGGACTCGGTGATCTCGAAAGTGATCGACGTCCCATCGATCCCCCATCGTCGAAGTCGGTCAGCGACCGCGTCGGGAAGACCTGTGTCGAGCAGGCTGCGCGCGGACAGGTTGATGGCAACGTACTGCTCAAACCCTTGCGCTTTCCACCGACGGCAGCGTTCGAGGGTTTGGTCGAGGACGTTCATCGTGAGCGCCTTGATGAGGCCAGTGTCTTCGGCGATGGAGATGAATTCATCGGGCGGGATGAGACCGAAGGAAGGATGCCGCCATCGCACGAGTGCCTCGACGCCGGCGACGTCCCCGCTCGCCAGATCGATCTTCGGCTGGTAGTGCACCACGAGGTCGCCGTTCTCGATCGCCGCGCCGAGCTCACCAGCGAGCCGCAACCGCCGTTCCGTATGCCGGTCGTTCTCGGCACGGTAGATCGCGAAACCCTCGTGTCGACGCTTGGCGCAGTACATCGCTACGTCGGCGTGTTGCAGGAGCAGTTCAGTGGTGTCGCCGTCAGCTGGGAAGCAGGCGATCCCGATGCTTCCGCCAATCCTGGCCGTCATCGAATCGAGGGTGAACGGAGCCTCGATGACGCTCAGCAACCGTCGTGCCGCTGCAATCGCATCATCCACGCTCGTGATCGACGGGAGGAACACGCAGAACTCGTCGCCACCCAGCCGGGCCACCGTGTCTGCGCCGCTGACCGCGCCCCGCAGACGCGAGCTGATGTGCATCAGGAGTTGGTCGCCCTTCTGATGGCCGAGGGTGTCGTTGACGTCCTTGAAGTGGTTGAGATCGATCAGCAGCACGGCGGACTGCGCTCGCCCCCGAATTCCGGCGCCGATCCGGTCGTGCAGCAGCCGCCGGTTGGGTAGACCGGTGAGGTCGTCGGTCACCGCCGCGGTCGCCAGTTGGACGTTGTGTCGTCTCCAGACGTAAACGGCGTACCCGAGCACCAACAGCCCGGTTAGCACCAGCAACCTCACCTCACCACTGAAATGACGCCACAGTCCCTGGGTGATCGGTGCGTCGGCGACGATGAACCAGTTGTTGTCGTTGTCCGGTGCGACCTCGACTCGTTGAAAGGCGAAGCGTTTGCCGTCGAACTCAGTGAGTCCGCTGGTCGCCGCCGCCTGTAGGAGGGCAGGGGGTGCAGTGTCGTCGGGAACGCCGAGCGGTCCACCGGCTACGAGTGGGCTATCGAAGTCGAGGATGATCGCAGCGGTGTCGGCGTCCACGATCATGGTGTGGTGGTCACCCGACTCCGCGAGTGCGCCGCGGAAGCTGTCGAGGGTCACCTCGAAGTGGAGGATGATGCGACTGCCGTCGGCGAGCGGCACGAGGGCCGAGTTGGAGATGACCCAGTCGTTGGTGTCTGGTGAAAGGTAGGCCTTGCCCTGGTGGACTTGCCCGGACGCCAGCGCGAGGGTTGGAGCGAAGAACGAGTTCGCGCTCTCGTTCTGCGATAACTCGTCGGGGTGAGCGAGATGCGCCCGAACGGACCGCGCGTATTCCGCTCCACTGCCGTCGATCAGGCAGACCTCGTTCACGGTCTGATTCGGATACAGCTCCTCGATGTTCGACAGGGCGTCGTTCACGCCCGCAAGCAACGAATCGGCGTTGGCAAGCTTGTCCTCCACGCTTCCCGATAAGACGCCGAAGTTGTGAAACACCTCGTTTTCGACGCTCAGCTTCATCACCGTCGTCGCCCGGTCGAAGTACTCCTCGATCAGCTGGCTCTGGATGGCCACCTGCTGCAACAACCCCTGGTCGCGCTCGTGAGTCTCGGCTCGACGGCTGGCGTCGACACCGCCCCAAACCGCCGTTGCCAGGAGTGTGGTGCCGGTCGCGAGTAGGAACCAACGTGCGCTACCGCCTCGACCCAGGTCGTTCACGTTCCCTTTCCGATCGCGTGTGGTCACGGAGCATTCATCGGTCGGGAAGCATTTGAGGTTGAGCGATTGGGATGCGCGGGATCAGCGTGGCGACGTATTCCAGGGCCGATCCGATCTACCTCGACCGGCATGCGGCGGGGGCCGACCGAATCCTGCCGGTCAACCGTGTCAAGCCGCACACCTGCTTCAAAGGCCCGATCGAGAGTGGTTGCACGAAGATGGCGGTCGTCGGCTTCGGCAAGCAACCAGGAGCTGCACTGACGCGGATCTCCTCGTCGCGGCCGTTGCTCGCAGCCAGCCAGTCGACCACATCGATCTCGTCGACCTCGGCTTGCGTGGACAGGTCGTCGCGCGGGTACAAGGCGCAGCGCTGGATCCACGCTCATCCGGTCGACCGTACTGAATGCCCGCTGCGTACTTCGGGTCATTTGCCGCCAGACGCTGCGACCGACAACGACAGAGTCGGCGAATGGCGCGGCCATGATGTGATGCAACCCAGGGGAGGGTGATGGACGTGACGGCCATTTCAGCAGAGCTCGGTTTCTACGGACTGGCGGGTGCGCCGACCTCGCCGAGGGAACTGATCGACGAGTGCTGCGACGGTGAGGCCATGGGCTTCGGCACGGTGTTCTTGAGCGAACGGTTCAACATCAAGGAGATGGCCACGATCAGCGGGGTCGCCGGGGCTGTGACCACCACGTTGCGAATCTCCAGCGGGGTGACCAACCACAACACCCGCCATCCGCTGGTGACGGCCTGCTACGCGACCACGATGCACCGCCTCACCAACGGACGGTTCGTACTCGGCCTCGGCCGGGGCATGGACGGCATGTTCGACGCATTCGGGCTCCCGCGCATCACGACCGCCCAACTCGAAGACTTCGCCGGGCTGATGCGTCGGCTGTGGAACGGTGAGGTGATCCTCGGCCACGATGGCCCGGCCGGTGCGTACCCGGTGCTCGCCCTCGACCCCGATTTCCGTGAGGACATTCCGCTGCTGCTCAGTGCGTTCGGCCCGAACTCGCTGGAACTGGCGGGCCGGTGCTTCGACGAGGTGCTGCTGCACACGTTCTTCACTGACGAGACGTTGCAGCGCTGTGTGAACACCGTGAAACAAGCCGCCGAACGCTCCGGGCGCGATCCTGCTGCGGTGAAGGTGTGGAGTTGCTTCGCCACCGTCGGCGACTGGCTTGCTCCCGAGGTGCAACTGCGCAAGACCGTCGGCCGCTTGGCCACCTACCTGCAGGGGTACGGCGACTTGATGGTCCGCACCAACGGCTGGGATCCCGCCGTGCT
>JANOKQ010000653.1:0-3111 GCA_031419375.1 Acidimicrobiaceae bacterium | reverse complement strand
CACCATCACCTGTGGTCGCGAGCCGGGATGGAGTACCTTCCGGTCGACCTGCGGGCCGACATCGCGACCGTGCCGCAAGTCGTGCGGACGGTGTTCGTCGAGTGCGACGCCTGGTACCGCGAGCTCGGCCCCGAGCACCTGCGTGTGGTCGGCGAGACCGAGTGGGTGGTCGAGAACGCCGACCCGTTCGTCGAGGGCATCGTCGGCACCGGCGACCTCCGGCTCGGCGGGCGCGCCGAGGAGATGCTGCACGCGCACGTCGCCGCCGGCTTGGGCCGGTTCCGCGGCATCCGCCAGCGCGCCACGTGGGACGGTGATCCGGCCATCCGCCAGAGCGACCCCGACCCGGGGCCCGGACTGCTGCTCGACCTCGCGTTCCGGCAGGGGTTCAAGGTGCTCCACTCGCTCGGCCTGTCATTCGACGCGTGGATGTACTTCCCACAGCTGCCCGACCTGATCGACCTCGCCCGCACCTATCCCGAGGCGACGATCGTCCTCAACCACCTCGGTGCGCCGATCACGATCGGCCCGTACGGCGACCGGGAGGCGACGCACGCCCGTTGGCGCGACCTGATGACCGAGGTGGCGACATGCGCGAACGTGGTGCTCAAAGTCGGCGGCATCGGCATGCCGATGTACGACAGCACGTGGCGCAAGGCGAGCACGCAGCCCGGCACCGGCACCCGCCCCGATGAGGTCGCCGTCGCGTGGGGCGACTCGATCCGGTTCTGCATCGACGCCTTCGGGCCGCACCGCTGCATGTTCGAGAGCAACTTCCCGGTCGACAAGGTCTCGATGAGCTACGCCACCCTGTGGGCGGCGTTCGATCAGATCAGCACCGGCTACTCCCCCGCCGAACGAGCTGCGTTGTTCCACGACACCGCGGTGAGCACGTACCGACTCCCCTGAACCGACGATGCCGAACGAAACCCCTAGTTGAGAGACACATGATCGACGACACCATCACCGAAGACACGCCGTTCGTCCTCGAAGACGACACCTACCACCCACCCACGATCGACGATCCGTTGTGGTTCGAGACAACCTGGTGGTCGTTCTCGGTACCCGAGCGACGGATTGGAGGCTGGCTGCACGCCGGCCGCAGCACGAACAGGGGCACGGTCACCTGGCGCGTGTTCCTGTGGGACGAGAGGGGTGCCGACCCGGCCCGGATGGCGTATTACAAGATGGTCGCCGACGCCCCGTTCGGCGGCCCCGTCGAACATCCCAGTGCCGGCCCCGACGCAACGCACATGGTCGACCTGCGCGACCTGACATTCCCCGACGGCGGGTTCAGCGTGAAGATGATCAACCCACTGATGGACTATCACGTCGCCTACGCCGACCCCGATGCCCGCTTCGCGATCGAGTTCGAGCACCGCAGCGTGCACCCGCCGCACCGCTTCACGCCCGGCGAGGCACCATGCGTGCACAACCCGCACCTCGACCAACTCGGTCACATCACGGGCGAGCTCGTACTCGAGGGCGAACAGATCCCCATCGACTGCTACTCGATACGCGACCGCACGTGGGGCCCGCGCAGCCGCCACCACTCGCACGGCGCGCAGCCGAAGGAGGACCGCGGGGCGCGTGTGGCGAACCCGGGTGGCGCGCAGTGGCGCGAGATCGAGCGCGAGCGCGGCCGCGGCCGCATCCAGTACATCTTCGGTCACGCCTGGGACGACCAGTCCTGTGACACCGGATTCCTCAGCTTCGTGCGCACCCAGGACGGCAGTGCCGACGGCTGGTCGCCGCTCAACATGGGGTGGCTGCTGCAGGACGGCGAGTTCACCCGGCTCGACAGGACGAAGAGCCGGATGAAGAACTACCGCGATCCGGCCACCGGCTGGAGCGCGCACATGGAGGTCGACCTCGTCGACGTCAATGGCCGCACGATGCAGGCCGAGGGCATCGCCCTCAGCTACAACTGCGAACACGGCAACGGCTCGAACGCCTCGATGCGCTGGGAGCTCATGTCACCCGGCCACTCCACCCGAATGGGCTGGGGCGAAGACCAGGACGGCTGGCGTACCGACCACTTTGCCAGGATGCTCCGCGCCCTGCGTTCTGCCCCATCGCAATGACCGACACAGCCGGCGACCGCCAGGACACCCTCGCCCGTTGGGCCGCCGACCTCGTCGGCGAACCAATGGTCACGCTCAAACGGCGGCCCGGTGGCGGCAGCCACGAGGCCTGGGATGTGATCGCCGACGGTACCGCACAGTGGTTCCTGCGCGCCGACGCCGTCGACCCCAGCGAGGCGAAGCACTACACGCTGCGCCGTGAAGCCGAGATCTACCGCGCCGTGAACACGATCGGCCTGCCGAGCCCGGCGGTGCTCGGCATCCACCCCACGTTCGAAGCCGTGTTGCTCGAGCGTTCGTCCGGCGATGCCGCATTCGCGAGGCTCGGTGCCGGCGTACAGACCGAGATCATCGACGACTTCGCACCGTGGCTGGCCCGCCTCCACGCTGCCGACCCGGCCACGCTCGACCTGCCGAGCCTGATCCCGGCCACCACGATCGTCGCGGCCGTGCAGCACGAACTCGACCTGTGGGAGAGTCGCCTCGACGCGTCCGGCGTGCCCGACCCGGTGCTGACCGCCTGCTTCCGATGGCTCCGTGAGAACGTGCCCGACACCGGCGACGCCCGGCCATCGCTCGTGCAGGGTGACACCGGGCCGGGCAACTTCCTCCACGACGGGCGCCGCGTCACTGCGTTCCTCGACTTCGAGCTCGGCCATCTCGGCGACCCGATGGAGGACATCGCGTGGGTCGGCACGCGCAACGCGCAGGAACCGGTGCCCGACTTCGAACGGTTCCTCACTCGCTACGGCGAGGCGACCGGCGTTGCTCCCGACCGCGACCGCGTGCGTTACCACGCGCTGTTCGCCGAGCTGCGCATCGCTGCCCAGGGTGGGGAGCGGATCGGCACCGAGGCCGATCTCGAGGTCGAGCACGGAAACCGCCTGATCTACGGAGCGCTCCATCGCCGCCTCACCGTCGAAGCGCTCGCGGCGGCGATGGGCGTCGAGCTACCCGCAGTGGAGTTGCCGGTGCTCGCCGACACCGACGAGACCCGCTACTTCGATGCCGCACTGCACCAGATGCG
>JANOKQ010000652.1:0-8208 GCA_031419375.1 Acidimicrobiaceae bacterium | reverse complement strand
TCATCGCGGTGTCGAGACCGAAGAACCCGGGATAGCTGAATCCGCCGAATGCGAGCGGGAAACCGACGAACAAGAAGCCGATGAAGCCGAGGCCGAAGATGGCGAAGTTGGTGCTCATCACCTCGGCTGCGTTCTTCTTCTGGGTGAAGCCCGTCTCGACGAGCGCGAAGCCGGCCTGCATGAACACCACCAGGGTGGCTCCGATCACCACCCACAACAGGTTGGTTGCCTCGCTGAGGGCGGCGACGGCGTCGTGCTCCTCGGCGAACGCGCTGCCGGTAACGAGCACCGCCGGCAGCGTGGCACCGACGAGACCGCCAAGTACGTATTTGAGTGCGGCATGTTTACGCACGTGAACCTCCTGCGAAGTACGAATCGCGAGTTGAGAGTTGGGCACTGTGTGGCGACTCGACGCAACGCTGAGGCGAGACGTGGGCACGATACGGAGTCGACGTTTCCCGGTCGTCGCCTGAATGTTTCCAGCGTGTAGCGATTCGGTGCAGTGCATGTCAGGCTGCGCACTCAGCGCCACCGGCGGTGCGAGCGCAGGCGTGCGCCGGTAGCGAGCAGCGTGCGCACGCGGTCCATCGTGGCCACATCGAGCTTGCGGTTGAACCGGTCCGACACCGTGAAACGGTCGTCCAACACACCGCCGATCGAGCCGACGCGCGCCGAGTGGATGACCGTACCGGCAGCAGCGAATGCGGTGCTCACCGCCTGCAGCACCCCTGGTTCGTCGGGGCCGGTCACGGTGCACACGGTGAACCATGGCAACGCGTCGTTGTCGAACGACACCGCGAGCAACGGCTTCGCCGCTCGGCCCGCACCGTTGCGCAGCCCGGTTTGCAGCCTGGTTTGCAGCCTGGTCCCGAGGCGGGCCTCGAAGCGCTCGGCCAGCACCCGCGCCGCGGGTCGGGTGGCCGTTCGCACGACGAAGCTGCACAGCACACCGCCGTCTGGCCAGGTGGCGATGTCGGCGGAGGCGATGTCGAGGTGGTCGGTGGCGAGTACGTCGGCAAGCCGGGCGAGCAGCCCGGCGGTGTCGCGACAGGCGATGTCGATCTTCCACAGACCGGCGTCTGGCTCGGGGCTCACCGCTACGCGAACCGCTCCGGCTCGCGGTAGCGGTTCCACCAGGCACGCGTGGCGGGCCAGTTCCTCGGGATCGTGGGCGAGCAGGTACGCGGTCGACGCGAACCGCAGCCGCTCGATCGGCGCGGCCTCGGCGAGGAGATGCTCGGCCGCGACCCGGCGTGACGCGGCGATGTTGGTGGCTTCGCCGCGCTGTCGATCCGGATGATCCAACACGTCGAGCACGCGTTCGTAGTGCGCGTCGAGCAGGTTCCGCTGCGCAGCGGACAGCTCGCCGAGCGCGAGCGCCAACACGTAGGCGTCGTGGGCGTGGGCCCGGCTGGCGAGGTGGGTGGCGAGTTGCAGCACCTCGTGCTCGTCGAATCCGCTGCGGTCGTGAGCGCTGGCGCGCAGCAGGCGCGAGTCGTCGACGATCGAAACGATCCGGTCCGCTGCAGCACCGTCTTGACCGACGAGCCGGTCGGCGAGCGCGCGCGTCGCTGCCGGGTTGCCGACGTCGGCGACGTCGCTCACGAGTGCGGCGAGCACAAGGTCCTCGGTGGCGATGCCGAGACCTGGGTTGCGTTCCGGGAGGTCGTGCAAGCGGTCGACCACGGCGAATCTCAATGACCCCAACGGATCAAGGTCGCTCATGTCGGCTCGTCGGCGCGCCATCGCCGTCGCCACCTCCGGC
Organism: Acidimicrobiaceae bacterium; assembly: GCA_031419375.1. Taxonomy (GTDB): domain Bacteria; phylum Actinomycetota; class Acidimicrobiia; order Acidimicrobiales; family Ilumatobacteraceae; genus VFMC01. Next base: position 6,443 of record JANOKQ010000652.1, on the reverse strand, counting down.
AATGCGCGGCTCAACACCCCGGTGACGTCGAGGAACCGCCACGAGCGCGGCTCGTCGGCACGAAGCAGTTCCGCCAGTGCCGGCGTGTGGTGGGCCTCCCAGCGCACCTCATGGCCGCGTGTGCCGGCGAACCAGTCGAGCAGATCCTCTGCGGGTCGGGCGGCCTCCGCCAGCTGCGCGGCGGCCAAAGCGGTCGCCAGCACCGCAGAGGGCGGGGGTGTGGCGCGCAATGCGATGACCCCGCCGTCGACGTGGACCCAGCCACCGGCAGGCTCGACGAGCCCATCGTCGGCCGCGGGTACGATGTCGGCCGACGCGCCAGTGGACGATCCGCCGGGACCGCCGGGACCGTTGGCCAGCCGCCACCGCAGCAATGGCGGCGTGATCACGGTCGTGATCAGGATGACGATCACCAGCGCGCCGTACTGGTCGCCGTTGAGCACCCCGTTGGCCAAGCCGATCGACGCGAAGATCAACCCCACCTCACCGCGTGGGATCATGCCGATCCCGATCAGCAGCCGGTCGGCGCGTCCGCCCCTCACCCCGGTCGCTGACACGAGCTTGCCGCCGACAGCGACAACGGTCAGTGCTGCAGCGAGGCCGAGCACCGCTGGTTTGGCCATCGCACCGAGGTTGGCGTTGATGCCGATGCTGAGGAAGAACACGGGGATGAACACGTTGGCGACCGCCCCGAGATCGGTCGCGATCCGTTCGTGCTGCTGGGTTCGTCCGAGTGCCAGGCCGGCCATGAACGCACCGATGATGAACGCCAGCTTGGCCAGGTCGGCGAGCGCGGCGAAGGCAAGTATCAGTGTGAACGCGGCAACGACGACGGTGGCCCCCGAGGTGGCTCGGCGGTGGATCACCGCGAACAGCCGTGGGACCAGGAGCAGCCCGACCACTCCGGTGCCGATCAGGAACGCGACGGCGAGCCCGATGGTTTCCGCCACGATGCCGGGCCCGACCGATCCACCGCTGACCACCTTGACCACGACTGTCAGGATGATCAACCCGAACACGTCGTCGGCAACCGCCGCGCCGAGCACGATCCGCGCTTCGATCGAGGCCAGGGCGCGCAGGTCGCCGAACACCCTGGCGGTGATGCCCACGCTCGTGGCGGTGAGTGCGGCACCGAAGAACACCGCCGAATCGGTTGGTTCGCCGAGCGCCACCGCAACGCCAGCGCCGAGCGCGAATGGGGCGACCACGCCGATCACCGCGACGACGAGCGACGTACCACCGACCTTGCCCAGCTCGCCAAGGTCCATCTCCATGCCAACCGAGGCCAACAGCAACAACACACCGATCTCGGCCAGTACCGCCAGCGACACTCCGCGTTCCCCGCCGATCTCGACGAGGCCGAGCACGGATGGACCGACGATGATGCCTGCGCTGATCTCGCCGAGCACGGCTGGGATGTGCAACCGTTCTGCCGCTTCGGCGGCGAGCTTTGCGGCCGCCAGCACGATCAGGAGATCGAGCAGCAGGCGTGCGAGGTCGACGGTGCCGGTTGACGCGAACATCGAGGGTGTCCTAGCTCACAACAGCGTGCTGGCTGCGGTCTCGGCCGTCGGCGCGAGCATCCACCCGCGGGAACGGACCGTGATCACCGAGTCGGCCCCGAGTCGTCGGCGTAACGCGACGATCACGCCGTCACAGCGCCGGTCGCTCAGCGCGCCGAGACCGGCTTGGCGTGAGAGCTCGCGACGACTCACCACGCGCCCCCGGTTGGACAGCAGTACGGCGAGCACGGCCCGCTCCTGCACGCCGACGGCGACTGTCCCGAGGGGGTTTGGGGCAGAGCCGAGCAGGGTGACAGGAGCGGGCGTGACCATTGCCGCCGACGGTACGCGCCCCAGGTTTCGCTACTGTTCGGCGTTCATGAACGGGGTGTGAACGAACTCGATTGCCCACCACTTGACCGACGGGTCAATACTTGGTGGATGGACCTCACCTATCCCGCTGATGCCGAAGCCTTCCGCGTCGAGATCCGCTCGTGGCTGCAGGAGAACCTGCCGTTGGGCTGGGGTGGCGAGGGTTTCGAGATGGGCGCCGAGGAGCGCGCTGCGTTCAACGCCGGCTGGCCGAAGACGCTGTTCGAGGGCGGCTGGATCTGCGCCACATGGCCGGCCGAGTACGGCGGCAAGGGGCTGACAACGATGCAGGGAGTGGTGCTCGCCGAGGAGTTCGCCAGGGTAAAGGCCCCACTACGGGCCGACTTCTTCGGCGACACGCTGGTCGGCCCAACGATCCTGCAATGGGGCACCGAGGAGCAAAAGCGGGAGTTCCTGCCGCGCATCCTCGATGGCACGATGCGCTGGTGTCAAGGATTCAGCGAGCCCAACAGCGGCTCCGATCTGGCGTCGCTGAAGACGTCGGCGGTGCTCGATGGCGACGAGTGGGTGATCAACGGGCAGAAGGTGTGGACCACCGGCGGGCACCACGCCGACTACTGCTTCCTGCTCACCCGCACCGACCCGGACGCGCCCAAGCACAAGGGCATCTCGTACATGCTCATGCCGATGCGCCAGCCGGGCGTGGAAGTTCGCGGCATCGTCCAGCCCGATGGCACGGCCGAGTTCTGTGAGGTGTTCTTCACCGACGCCCACTGCCCGGCCGACAACGTGGTCGGCGGGATCAACAACGGCTGGAAGGTAGCCAACTCGACGCTCGCGTTCGAGCGCGGCATGAGCGCAACCACCGGCTACCGGCGCTTCGAAGAGGAGTTCAAGTTGATGGTCGCTGCGGCGCGCGACAACGGTGCGATCGCCGATCCGCTGGTACGCCAGGGACTTGCCCGCTACCACTCCAAGATTCAGATCCTGCGGATCAACGGGTTGCGTTCGTTGTCGGCCACGCTGTCCGCGACGATGGACCTCGGGGTTGCCGCTCTCGGTGCGACGAACAAGATGTTCTGGACCGAGATGCATCAGCACGCGATGGAGCTTGCGCTGCACATCTTCGGTGCCGGCTCGATGCTGATCGACACCGGTCCCGCATCCGGATCGTGGCCCGGTGCCGCCCGCGACACCCGCCGCGAGGGGTACCCGGTCAGCCCGATGATGAGCTCGTTCTTTTTCAGCCGGAGCGAGACGATCTGGGGTGGTACCAGCCAGATCCAGCGCAACATCGTCGGCGAGCGAGTCCTCGGTCTGCCGAAGGAACCACAGCCCGGTTCCTGAAGTTCGTTGGCGGTGGCGGTGGCGGTGGCGGCGTGTCTGAAAACCGCTAGCGAACGGCGCTGTGACGCGGCACACTGGTGTCATGACGATCGCCTTGGAACGCAGCGCTCCACTCGTCGAGGTGACGGGCTTCGGTCTGGGCAGCCTCGGTGACGACCAGTGCTACGGCGCAGTGCTCAGCCGCGACAGTCGCTTCGACGGCTGGTTCGTCACTGCCGTGCTCACCACCGGCATCTACTGTCGGCCATCCTGCCCGGCGACCACGCCAAAGCGCCAAAACGTATCGTTTTTCGCCACGTCGGCCACTGCGCAACAGCGCGGGTTCCGGGCGTGCAAGCGGTGCCGCCCCGATGCGTCGCCGGGTTCGCCGGAGTGGAACGTGCGCGCCGACGCCGTGGGTCGCGCGATGCGCCTCATTGCCGACGGGGTCGTCGATCGTGACGGGGTCGGTGGGCTCGCCAGCCGCCTCGGCTACAGCGAGCGGCACATCAACCGGTTGCTGACCGACGAGCTCGGCGCCGGGCCACTGGCGATCGCCAGAGCTCAGCGCGCGCAAGTCGCCCGCATCCTCATCGAGACCACCATGATGGCGATGACCGACATCGCGTTTGCAGCCGGGTTCGCGAGCATCCGCCAGTTCAACGACACCGTGCGCGAGGTGTTCGCGCTCAACCCATCGCAGCTTCGTTTCGGGTGCCGCGGGTCGTCGTCGCCGACCCCTCACGGCGATCGGTCGATGGAACCCCGCGGCACCACGGTCACCCTGCGCCTCCCGGTGCGCGCCCCGTTTGCTGAGGCGCAGGTGTTCGGTTTCATCGGTGTCCGTGCCGTTCCCGGTGTTGAGTCGTGGGACGGTCGCGAGTACCGGCGGACGCTGCGCCTGCCGCATGGCGTCGGCCAGGTGGTGCTGCGCCCCATCGATGGCGCGGTGTCGTGCACGTTGCGGCTCGACGTGGTCGCCGATCTGCAGGCCGCCGTGCAGCGCTGCCGCAGGCTGCTCGACCTCGATGCCGATCCTGTCGCGGTCGACCGAGCGCTGTCGGCAGACGCGGTGCTCGCCCCGCTCGTGGAACGCACGCCGGGCCTGCGCTCGCCAGGTGCCGTCGACGGGTTCGAACTGCTCGTGCGCGCGATCCTCGGCCAGCAGGTGTCGGTCGCCGGCGCCCGCACTGTGGCCGGACGGCTGTGCGAACACGTCGGCGAACCGGCCGGCGAACACGTCGGCGATGATTCGGGCGGTGAGGATGTCCCGTGGCTGCTGTTCCCGTCGGCAGCGGCGCTGGCGACGATCGATCCCGACCTGTTGCCGATGCCGATGGCCCGTCGCCGGGCGCTGATCGGCGCGTGCACTGCGGTCGCCGACGGCACGGTGTCGATCGACCCGGGCGTCGACCGGGCCGAGCTGGCCGCACGGCTCGTCTCGCTGCCCGGTATCGGTCCGTGGACTGCGCAGTACGTGGCGATGCGCGCCCTTGGTGATCCCGACGTGTTCATGCCATCCGATCTCGGCGTCCGCCACGGGCTCGATGCACTTGGCATCGCCTCGGCGCCCAAGCTCGCCGCTGAGCATGCGCTCCGCTGGAGCCCATGGCGTTCCTACGCACTTCATCACCTGTGGCATTCACTCACACCAGCACCAGCACCGGTCCACACACCGGGACCATCGAGGAGTCAATCATGAACAGCGCAGTTCGACCTGCACCAGCACCAATCTCGATCACGACGATGCCGTCACCGATCGGAGTGCTGACCATTGCCGCGAGTGATGCCGGCCTGCGGTTCGTGATGTGGGAAGTCGATGCACGGCCGATCCCGTCCGCTTCGGAACCCGAGTCCGAGTCCGAGTCCAGTGGTGCCCCCAACGGCTCGCAACGAGAGGCGATCCTGCAGACGGCAACGGCTCAGCTCGACGAGTACTTCCGCGGTGAACGCACGGATTTCGACGTGCCGCTCGATCCGCAGGGCACGCCGTTCCAGCATTCCGCATGGGCGGCGCTGCGCGCCATCCCGTACGGCTCGACCGTTACCTACGGGCATCAGGCGCGCATGCTCGGCGATGTCCGCAAGTCACGTGCGGTCGGCGCAGCGAACGGCAAGAACCCGATCGGGATCGTGGTTCCGTGTCACCGGGTGGTGGGAGCCGACGGATCGCTCACCGGCTTCGCGGGCGGCCTCGCGGCGAAGGCGTGGCTGCTCGATCACGAGCGGGCCGTCACCGCCGGCTGAAGCCATCGGCCCCGGCTGACCGAACGGGGGCCTGGTCAGGCGCGGTTGCGGGCGCGGTCCTGTTGGTTGCGGCGGGCCTTGGCCTCGGTCTGCTTGCGTTCCTTGGCGGCTTTGCGGCGGGCCTTGGTGTCATCGTCGGCTTCGTTGACCAACACGACCGGCGGCGTCTCGTCCTCGTCGCGAGCCGGTAGTGCCAGCACGTCGTCGTGCTTGAGCACACGGGTGAGCACGACCGATGCGGCAGCCTCGCCGGCGACGGACGCGGCGAGGGTCAACCGAACGGTGGCCACGCCATGTCGCTCGACGAGACCGGGGCTGACCTCGGCGAGATCGGCCTCGGTCGGGTTGTCGGACGCGTCACCGAGTTGTTCGATGCAATCGGCCAGGCACGGATCGGTGAGCACGGTGGCGATCTGCTCGAGCGAACCGGTCATCCTGCCGCGGGCAACGGTCGAGCGGATCGCCAGCGTGCGCGCCGCAGGAGTCTCGATCTCGTTGTCGTGGGCGCCGCAGATCTTGTCGATTGCATCGCGGTGGTCGTCGGGCAACGTGGCGATGAGCGTTTCGATCTCGTCGTCGGTCATTGCCATCATGGCCCGGTCGAGGAGGGCTAGCGCCTGGATGCGGTTCTTCATCTGATTCACGGCCGTTGAGGCTACCGAGGAACGGCGCAGCTGCGTTCTTCAGTGGCAGCGATCTGGTCTGTCTGCGAAGCGGTGCGCCGCTTCAATCAGTGCTGCGCAGTCGGTTGGGTCGGTGAGTGGGAGGTCGTGCTTCCCTGGTCGCTCTAGAAGGGTGATGTTGGGGTTCGCGTCGGCGAGCACCCGCAGGTAGCGGTGATCGATCACCGGATCGTCGTCGCCGGCGACGAGGGTCACGGGACAAGCGATCTTGTCGAGCCAGCTCGCTACCTCCGCCGCGAGGATGACGTGTTCGAGCGTCTGCGAGTACGAACTCCATGTGTGTTGGACCGCGGCGGGGGCAATCTCGGGTGGCAGGTCGGGGTGGGTCGCCACGGCTACTCGGGCGGCGAGC
>JANOKQ010000651.1:0-1521 GCA_031419375.1 Acidimicrobiaceae bacterium | reverse complement strand
GCCGCCGCAGACTTTCTGATCGCGTCTGCTTCGAGTAGGCGGTTTCCCGAGCTTCAGGCCGCGGTCGCCATGAGAAGACGGCGTTCGTAGTCGTCGGCCAGTCCTCGGAGTGCGCGCGTGCAGTCGCCCGTGACGCTCGATCCGTGCATCACGGCGAGCGTGTTGGGGCCGAGGTCGGCGAGGGAACGGATCGTGTGCGCAGTCGCTGGGGTGAGACATGTTGCGCCGAAGACGTCCTCGGCCTGTGCTGCGGCGGCGAGCACGTCGTTCGAGGTGAGGGCGGGCCCCTGACCAAGCTGGGTGAAGAGATCACCGCACAGGAGCGTTCTGGTCGTCTCCTCGAACAGCACGCGGGCTTCCCAGCCGTGCGGTACGTGCGGTGTGTCGATGTGTCGCACCCGATGACGGCCGAGCTGGAGCACCTGGCCGTCAGCGAGGGGCACGGGAAGGCGGTCGGCGAGATCGTTCAGGGACACCATGCAACCAAGGCCGCCGTGAGTGACCTCCGCTCGGGGGGCAGCGGCGAGGAACTGGTTCATGGAACCGCACTCATCGGCTTCGACGTGACCGAAGGTGATCCATCGGAGTGCTTCGACGGGAACGACGGTTGCGATCGCTGCGCTGACCGAGTCGAACAGCATCCGCTGTCCGGTGTGGAACAGCAGCGGTTCGTCGTCGTCGATCAGGAACTGGTTGAACGTGAACCCGGTTGGGCCGACATCGGGCACGAAGGTGGACAGACGGTAGATCCCGTCAGCGATTTCGTCGATCACTGTGTTCGTCATGGTGTGTTCCTTTGAGGTTCAGAGGGGAAGGGTGTGCTGGAGAACGCCGCTTGCGGTGGTCCGCTCGGCGAGTGTGCGGACGAAGTCGACGACGCTGATATGGATCTCGTCGCCGCCGGCACCCTGCACGTAGGTGCCCTGCACGTAGGTGCCGCCCGCGGGACCGTCGAGGACGAGCGTGAACGGTTCACCGTGGGTGGCCGCCCACTCGGCGATGATGTCTGCGAGGATGCGTCGATCGTGGACGTCGTCGTGGTCGGGTTCCGTTGCGATCGCGTGGGCGATGTCGATCCGGTGAGCCCACACGTCGCGGGTGAAGCCGATCTCGAACAGATACGACAACGGCTGGCGGCCGACGGGTTCCGGCAAGTTCAACAGCTTCAAGCCGGCGATCGGTCGGGGCATCTTGGTACGCGACTTGAGCGCCTTGGCCGAGACCGTGTCCCACTCGGCGATCAATTGCTCCGTGGTCAGCGAGGCGCGCTCGCGGACCTGAAGTTCGTTCATTCCGTCCCACCAGAACGGGGAATCAAGCTCCTTGCAGATCGGCTTGCCACGTCGCTTCTGGCGGAGGAACTCGCGAGGTGACGCCTGGCTCGCGGCGGAGCCGACGAGGTGCGCGGCGATCGCACGGACGTCCCACCGGGTGCATTCGGTCTGCGTGCTCCATTGCTCGGGGCTCAGCGAGCGCATCAAGTCACCGAACTTGCCGTTCTCCACCGCGGTAATCCGCATG
>JANOKQ010000650.1:0-2507 GCA_031419375.1 Acidimicrobiaceae bacterium | reverse complement strand
GAGCACGAGGGCATCACCAGCTTCAAGCTGTTCATGGCCTATCCAGGAGTGTTCTACAGCGACGACGGACAGATCCTGAAGGCCATGCAGACTGCCGCCGACTGTGGCGCGGTCATGATGATGCACGCCGAGAACGGCATCGCCATCGACGTCCTCGTCCAGCAGGCCCTGGCCCGTGGCGAAACCGACCCGCGCTACCACAGCTACACCCGGCCGTCGCCGCTCGAAGCCGAGGCCACGCACCGGGCGATCGTGCTCAGCCACGTAGCCGGCAACGTGCCGTTGTACATCGTCCACATGTCGGCCGGCGATGCGCTCAACGAGGTGGCTGCGGCCCGTCATCACGGTCGCAACGTGTTCGCCGAGACGTGCCCGCAGTACCTGTGGCTCACGCTCGAAGAGACGCTCGGTCAACCAGGGTTCGAGGGCGCCAAGTGGGTGTGCAGCACCCCGGTGCGCTCCAAGGATCACGACCCCGACTACGTCGGCCAAATGGGCCACGGCCACCAGAGCGATCTGTGGAAGGGCTTGCGGATGAACGAGCTTGCGGTGGTCAGCACCGATCACTGCCCGTTCTGTTTCAAGGACCAGAAAGAGCTCGGCCTCGGCAACTTCTCGGCGATCCCCAACGGCATCGGCGGTGTCGAGCACCGCATGGAGCTGATCTACCAAGGTGTGGTGGCTGGCGAACTGTCGTTGGAACGCTGGGTTGAAACCTGTTGCACCACCCCGGCCCGCTTGTTCGGCATGTACCCGAAAAAGGGCACCATCGCCCCCGGCAGCGATGCCGATGTGGTGGTCTGGGACCCGAACACGAAGACCAAGATCGGCATCAACGACAAGCACCACATGAACATGGACCACTCCGCATGGGAAGGCTGGGTAATCGACGGCAAGGTCGACACCGTGTTGTCGCGCGGCACGGTCGTGGTCGAAAACGACACATACGTTGGGCGAAAGGGCCACGGACAGTACGTCCGCCGCGGCCTCTCGCAGTACCTCGTCTAAACCCCCATCAATCTCGATCAGCAGCACGTACAAGGAGCAGCAATGAACACGATCTCTCATTGGGTCGACGGCAAGGTGCTCGCGGGCACCTCGGGGCGTACCGGTGTGGTGTGGAACCCGGCCACCGGCGAACAGGGCGCAGCGGTAGATCTCGCGTCCGCAGCCGAGGTCGACCACGCGGTCGCCGTGGCCAAGGCCGCGTTCCCCGCGTGGCGGGCCACCAATCTGTCGCGCCGGGCCGAGGTGATGTTCCACATGCGCGAGCTGATCTCCGCCAACCGCAAAGAGATCGCCTCGCTGCTATCGGCCGAGCACGGCAAGGTGCTGTCCGATGCGCTCGGTGAGGTCGCCCGCGGGCTCGAAAACGTCGAGTTCGCCTGCGGCATCCCCAACCTGTTGAAGGGCGGCTACAGCGAGCAGGCCTCCACCGGGGTCAACGTGTACTCGATCAAGCAGCCGCTCGGTGTGGTGGCCGGGATCACCCCGTTCAACTTCCCGGCGATGGTCCCGATGTGGATGTTCGCCAACGCGTTGGCGTGCGGTAACACGTTCATCCTGAAGCCCAGCGAGAAGGATCCATCGACGGCGATGTTCATCGGCGAGCTGTTGAAGCAGGCCGGGCTGCCCGACGGGTGCTTCAACGTGATCAACGGCGACAAGGAAGCTGTCGACGCGATCCTCGCCCACCCCGACATCGAGGCGATCAGCTTCGTCGGCTCCACCCCGATCGCCAAGTACATCTACGAAACCGGGACCCGCAACGGCAAGCGTGTCCAGGCCCTCGGCGGGGCCAAGAACCACATGCTCGTGCTCCCCGACGCCGACCTCGACATGGCTGCCGACGCAGCTATCAGCGCCGCCTACGGTTCGGCCGGCGAACGGTGCATGGCCATCAGCGTGGTGCTCGCCGTGGATTCCGTCGCCGACGCGCTCGTCGCCAAGCTCCAGGACCGGATCCCCGCGATCAAGGTTGGCCCGGCCGCCGAGCCCGACAACGAGATGGGCCCATTGATCACCGGCGAGCATCGCGACAAGGTGGCCGGCTACGTCGCCGGTGCCGAGGCGGAGGGGGCCACCCTCGTGGTCGACGGCCGCACCGATGCCCCCGGCGGGGGTGGGTTCTTCTTGAACCCCAGCCTGATCGACAACGCCAAGCCGGGGATGAAGTGCTACGACGACGAGATCTTCGGTCCGGTGCTGACCGTCACCCGCGTCGCCAGCTACGACGAGGGCCTGGCGCTGATCAACGACAACCGCTACGGCAACGGCACCGCCCTGTTCACCCGCGACGGTGGCGTTGCCCGCCAGTTCGAGTTCGACGTGCAGGTCGGCATGGTCGGCATCAACGTGCCGATCCCGGTGCCGGTCAGCTACTACAGCTTCGGCGGGTGGAAGGCCAGCCTGTTCGGTGACCAGCACATGTACGGCCCGGATGGGATCAACTTCTTCACCCGTACCAAGGTGGTCACCAGCCGCTGGCCCGACCCGCGCACCTCCTC
>JANOKQ010000649.1:0-2258 GCA_031419375.1 Acidimicrobiaceae bacterium | reverse complement strand
CGCCGCGACCACTGTTGCTCGCCCCTCGATGCCCAGTGCGGTTGCGTCCGGCAAGGGGGGGAGCAGGAACTCGGTCAGCGTGCCAGCCTGTGGGGGGCGCGGGGCGACCAATATCGCCACGTATTTCAGCCAATGCCGGTCGGCATAGACGACCGTCGCCTCGACCGTGCCGAACGTGGCAGCAGCGAGTTCATTGAACACGGATGCCTGCGCCGAGATTGGTGGCGGGAACAGTTCGAGCGGGCCACCGCTTCCGGTGAGGTCGCCGTAGTCGATGCTTGTTTCGCGTGCCTGCACCGTGTCGGCGATACGGACGACCTCGTCGATTGCGAAGCCGAGTCCCGTCATCTCGAGCCAACTGCCGTCGCTGCTGGTGACGCTGAGGGTGAACACACCGTCGACGCTGGTGCCGAGCAGCGCCACCCGGCCATCAAGGTCAACCCGGATGGCGTCGGTGACCAAGGACTGGTAGGGGCGGGAAGGGTCGGCTACTGCGATCGCCAGCCACCGGCCGCTGCTGCGGGTGGCGCCGGGCATCGTCCAGAGGTCGACTTCGAGCATGTCGTCATAGGTGTTGGCCGCGGCGGTGGGATCGGAAAACACCCCGTTCAACTGGAGGTCGCCGGGGTTGTCGAGCAGCAGGCCAGCGGGTGCGGTCGCCACGTCGTCGAACTGGTCAGCAGCGGGACCGCGGGTCGTTACGGGGGTGGCCCCGGGGGTCGTGACGGTCGCAGGCGTGGTCGCCGGGGTTGGCGCGACCGCCGCGATCGTGGTCGTCGGCGCGGACTCCTCGGCGCTGTCCCAGGGCGCGGCGGCGATGATGCCGACGCCGATCAGCGCAGTGACCACCACGGCGGCCACTGCCATCAGCCACGTCGAGCGGGGTGGCTCGTCACCGAACTCGGTCGCCTGCTGACCGTCGAAGCCGACGAAGTCGGCCATGTCCGAAGCGCCGAAGGCACCCTCGCGGGGCGTCACGAACTCGATCACCCCGCTTCCCGACTCGTGCGACGTCCGGCCCACCTCGCCAGTCTCGCGCCAAACCGGCTGATCGGGAAGTTGTCACGGGCCCGCGGTTAGCACTCTCGCCTCCCGGTTGCTAACGGGGGTGTCAGGAGCCTAACCTTGGCACTCGCGATGGTCGAGTGCTAACCCGGCTGTCCACATGAATCCACGTCACATATTTCCGTCAAGTGCTCTTGCCAATGGAGGCCTGCACCATGAATCTCAAGCCGCTCGATGACCGCATCGTCGTGAAGCCCAACGAGGCCGAGCAGACCACTGCATCCGGTCTGGTGATCCCCGATACCGCCAAGGAGAAGCCGCAGCAAGGCGAAGTCCTCGCCGTCGGCCCCGGCCGTTGGAGCGACGACAAGGGAAGCCACAGCGCGCTCGACGTCAAGGTCGGCGACACCGTCCTGTACTCCAAGTACGGCGGCACCGAGGTCACGATCGAGGGCCAGGATCTGTTGATCCTGACCAGCCGTGACGTCCTCGCCATCGTGGCCAAGTGATCTTCCTCTACCTGAACGGAGCCACAACATGGCAAAGCAACTGAAGTTCAACGACGAGGCCCGCAGGGCGCTCGAAGCTGGCGTGAACAAATTGGCCGACACGGTCAAGGTCACGCTCGGGCCGAAGGGCCGCAACGTGGTGCTGGACAAGAAGTTCGGCGCCCCGACGATCACCAATGACGGTGTGTCGATCGCCAAGGAGATCGAGCTCGACGACCCGTTCGAAAACATGGGTGCCCAGTTGGTCAAAGAGGTCGCCACCAAGACCAACGACGTTGCCGGTGACGGCACCACCACGGCAACCGTTCTCGCACAGGCGCTCGTCCACCTGGGCCTGCGTAACGTGGCTGCCGGGGCCAACCCGGCAGGGCTCAAGCGGGGCATCGACAAAGCTGTCGCCGCCGCCGTCGAGTCGATTAAGAGCCAGTCTCGTGAGGTCGATGACAAGAGCGACATCGCCGCTGTTGCCACCATCTCGGCCGCCGATGCATCGGTCGGCGAGGTCATCGCCAACGCGATCGACAAGGTCGGTAAGGACGGCGTCGTCACGGTGGAGGAGAGCAACACCTTCGGCACCGAGCTCGAGTTCACCGAGGGGATGCAGTTCGACAAGGGCTACCTGTCGCCGTACTTCGTCACCGACGCCGAGCGCCAGGAAGTCGTTCTGGAAGACCCGTACATCTTGCTGCACGCCGGCAAGATCTCGACCGTCCAGGCGATGCTGCCCACGCTCGAAACCGTCAT
>JANOKQ010000648.1:0-5393 GCA_031419375.1 Acidimicrobiaceae bacterium | reverse complement strand
GTTGCCTCGATCGCGTGGCGGAACTCCTCGGGCAGCGGCGCAGCGGTTGTGGACCGCTGCAGTTGGTCACCAACACGTTGGGCCAGCCCACTCTGATTGGCAATCGCCCGGGCCACGGTGGCGCCCATCCGTCCGCCGACGGGTATCTGTCCAGCGGCGACCGCAGCGATCAGGGCCCGAGACACCTGGCTGGCGACCGGCTGCACCTTGCCCCAGTCGACCTGGTCGGTCATTGCCTTGACGGCCTTGGCAGCATCGCCGGTTCGCTCCGCTGTAGCGCTGCGCACGCTCGCCCAATCCACGCCACCCAAGGCGCCCGCCACCTCGTCCACTGCGACCTGCGGTTCGGTTTCGGTGGACGAGGTGACACCGGCCTCGGCCGCATCGGCATTGCGCTCGAGTTCGGCGTCTCGAGCGCTGGCGCCACCTGACGACCCGACGGTGGAGCGCAACAGCGCAAGGAACCCGTCGAGTTGTTCGCGCGACGTCGCCCAGATGTGCTCGGGGGGTGCGTTGTCGCCGCGCTTACCGGCCTCGTACTCGGCCTTGAGCGTGGACGCAGCCCGCTTTGCTCGTGCCGTGAACCCCTTGGCCAGCCGCGCCACAGACCCGTCGGATTCTGCAGCCCCCATCACCGAGACTCTACCGACCGGCACAAGCGCAATGCTCACGACGACTCTCAACCTGCCAGGTCTACCTCCCAACTTTGTCGGTCTCGACATGCTGAGGGTGTCGTGACCGACAAAGTTCGGGCTGGGCGGGTCTGATCTGGAACGGTGAGGTTCGCAACGGCCGCCCGGAATTCCTGAGACGAACGTACAAGGAATGGACCGGCGCGTGTAGTGTCGCAGATCGTGACCGACAGCTCCGCTCCTCGTCGTCGGGGCCGTGAACGGGCTGCTGCGGGGGGCCGTTCACCGCTGCCCGAGCAGTTGCCGTTCAAGCAACCGACGATGCGCCTCAACCACACCGAGGTCATCTCGGCCGACGAGGTGGAGGCGATCCACGAAGCGTCACTCACCATCTTGGAGCGGATCGGGATGGAGTTCTTCTGCCCAGAAGCGCGCAGCATCATGCGCGAAGCCGGTGCCGAAGTCGACGAGGCGAACGGGCGCGTTCGCTTCGACCGCGGCCTGGTGCTGCCGAGCGTGGCCAAGGCCCCGGCCGAGTTCACGCTGCACAGCTGGAACCCCGACCATCACCTGCGCATCGGCGGCCGCTGGTTGGCCTTTGGCACGGTCGGCAGCGCGCCGCACTACATCGACCGCAACGGTGTTCGCCGCACCGGCGACCGCGACGGTTTCCGCGACCTGCTCAAGCTCGCCCAGTCGCTCAACATCGTGCACTTCATCGGCGGTTACCCGGTCGAGCCGGTCGACATCCACCACTCGGTCCGCCACATTCACGCCGCCCACGACGTGCTTACCCTCACCGACAAACCGTTGCACTGCTACAGCCTCGGCCGGCAGCGCAACCGCGATGTGTTGGAGATGGCCCGCATCGCCCGCGGCATCGATGAGGCCACGTTGCTGCGCGAGCCGTCGGTGTTCTCGGTGGTCAACTCGAACTCGCCGCTACGCCTCGACACGCCGATGTCGCAGGGGATGATCGAGTTCGCTCGCCACAACCAACCGATCGTGATGACCCCGTTCACACTCGCCGGGGCGATGGCACCGATCACCCTCGCCGGCGCGCTCGCCCAGCAGAACGCGGAAGCGTTGGCCGGGATCACGTTCCTGCAGTGCATCAATCCGGGCACGCCGGTGGTGTACGGCGGGTTCACGTCCAACGTCGACATGCAATCCGGGGCTCCGGCATTCGGCACGCCCGAGTACGTGCGCACGGCGATGATCGGCGGCCAACTGGCCCGCCGCTACTCGCTCCCCTACCGCAGCTCCAACGTGTGCGCGGCCAATGCGCTCGACGCGCAGGCCGCGTACGAGAGCGTGTTCTCGCTGTGGGGATGCGTGATGGGCGGCGTGAACTTCATGATGCACGGCGCCGGGTGGATGGAGGGCGGCCTGCATGCCAGCTTGGAAAAGATGATCCTCGACGCCGACCTGTTGCAGATGGTGACGAAGATGATGGAGCCGGTGGTGGTCGACGCCGATTCGTTCGCCATCGACACCATCGAAAGTGTCGGGCCGGGCGGTCATTTCTTCGGCACGCAACACACCCAGGAGCGCTTCCGTCACGCGTTCTACAAGCCGATGATCTCCGATTGGCGCAACTACGAAAGCTGGCAAGAGGCCGGCAGCCCGCAGGCGCCCGACCGGGCCAAGCTGCTGGCCGCACGCTTCCTTGACGCCTACGAACCCCCGGTGATGGACCCAGCGATCCGCGACGAACTCGATGCGTTCGTCGCCCGCCGCGTCGCCGAGGGTGGCGTCGCCACCGACTACTGAACTGAACTCAACGTAGGAGCAACCCATGAAGTCGTCAGCACAAGTCGTCGTGATCGGCGGCGGGGTGGTCGGGGCCAGCGTGCTCTATCACCTCACCAAGGCGGGGTGGACCGATGTGGTCCTGCTCGAGCGCAAACAGCTCACCGCCGGTTCCACGTGGCATGCAGCCGGGGGCATGCACACCCTCAACGGTGACCCGAACGTGGCCCGCCTGCAGCAGTACACGGTGAACCTCTACAAAGAGATCGAGGCCGAGTCTGGCCAGGACTGCTCAATCCATCTCCCCGGTGGGCTGCAGTTGGCGGATACGCCCGAGCGGCTCGACTGGTTGCGCATGGCCCAGGCCCGCGGCCGCTACCTCGGCATGCACATGGAGATGGTCTCGATGGCCGAGGCGAAGGCACTGAACCCGCTGCTGGAGGAGAAGTACTTCGTCGGTGCGCTGTACGACGAAGACGAGGGCAGCGTCGACCCCTACGGCGTCACCCACGCGTACGCCATCTGCGCCCGCAACCGCGGCGCCGAGGTGTACACCGAGACCTGGGCGACGGGCCTCGGTCAACGCAGCGACGGCACGTGGGATGTGATCACCGATCGCGACCACACCATCCACGCTGAACACGTCGTCAACGCAGGCGGGTTGTGGGCACGCGAGGTCGGGCGGATGGCCGGGTTGGAGCTGCCCGTGCTGGCGATGGAGCACCACTACCTGATGACCGAGCCGATGCCCGAGGTGATCGAGTACAACCGCTCGACCGGGCGCGAACTGCCGCACATGATCGATTTCGCCGGCGAGATCTACGCCCGCCAGGAGGGCCAGAGCATCCTGCTCGGCACCTACGAGCAAGCGGGTGTGCCATGGGCCCCGAAGCAGACGCCGTGGGATTTCGTGTTCCAGTTGCTGCCCAACGATCTCGACCGGATCGCTCCCGAACTCGAGCGCGGGTTCGACCACTTCCCTGCGGTCGGGCGGGCTGGGATCAAGAAGATCATCAACGGCCCGTTCACGTTCAGCCCCGACGGCAACCCGCTCGTCGGCCCGATCAAGGGGCTGCGCGGCTACTGGAGCGCGTGCGCAGTGATGGCCGGTCTGTCGCAGGGCGGCGGGGTCGGGCTGTCGCTGGCCAACTGGATGGTGCACGGCGATCCGGGCGCCGACATCTGGGGCATGGACGTCGCCCGCTTCGGCGACTACGCGACGCTCGCGTTCACCAACGCGAAGGTGCGCGAGAACTATTCGCGCCGGTTCCGGATTACCTTCCCCAACGAGGAGCTGTTTGCCGCCCGCCCGCTGCACACCACCCCGATCTACGACCGGCTCACCGAACACAATGCAGTGTGGGGAGCTGGGTTCGGGTTGGAGCATCCGCTGTGGTTCCAGACGCCGGGGCTCGACCCGGTCGAGGAGGTCACGTTTCACCGCTCGAACGCGTTCACCAACGTTGGCGAGGAGAGCCGTGCGGTGCGTGAGCGGGTGGGGCTCAGCGAGGCTTCCAACTTCGCCAAGTACAAGGTTTCGGGTGCGGGGGCTGCGGAGTGGTTGCAGGGCCTGTTCACCAACGCGCTGCCGCGGGGCGGGCGTACCAACCTGACCGCGATGCTCAACCCGCAGGGCCTCATCGTCGGCGAGTTCTCGGTGTCGCGGACCGGGCCTGACGAGTTCTTCCTGTTCGGCTCGCAAGCCGCCGAAGTGCATCACCCGCGGTGGTTCCTCGATCATCTCCCGACCGGCACCCAGGTCCGTTTCGAGGTGCTCGCATTGTCGATGGTGGGCCTCACCGTGGCCGGGCCGCGTGCCCGCGACGTGCTGCAGAAGCTGACGGACACGTCGTTGGCGACGGCCGATTTCCCGTTCATGGCGTTCCGCAGGGTGGACATCGGGATGGCTCCGGTGTGGCTGTCGCGGATGACGTACTCGGGTGACCTCGGCTACGAGATCTGGATGGCACCCGAGTACCAACGGCGCCTGTTCGATCTGTTGTGGGAAGCCGGCCACGAGTTCGGCATGGCCCTGTTCGGCTTCCGCGCCCTGATCACGTTGCGGTTGGAGAAGAGCTTCGGCACGTGGTTCCGCGAGTACCGCCCGATCTACACCCCGCTCGAGGCCGGCATGGACCGGGTGCTCAAGTTCGACCACGAGTTCATCGGTCGAGCCGCGGTCGAGGCCGAGATCGCCGCTGGTGGCCCGAAGCGCAAGCTGGTGATGTTCACCGTCGATGTCGACCCCGACTCCCCTGCCGACGTGATCGGTGATGAACCCGTGTGGCACAAGGGTTCCAACGGCTCCGAGGTGGTCGGCTGGATCACCTCCGGTGGCTACGCCCACTACTCGGGGGTCTCGCTGGCGCTGGGCTACATCCCGACCGAGTTGGTAGACGCCGGGGAGGAGTTCGAGATCGAGATCATCGGCAACCGCCGCCCCGCCCGCCTGCAACTCGACCCGGTCCTCGACCCCCAAGGCCTACGCATGCGCGCGTAGGCCTGAATTTGCGTGGCCGTCCGATGCGGTCATGAACCACACTGTATGAATGAGCATGACCGGCCAATTACCCGATGATCACTCGATCTCCGCATCCCTGAGCGACGGCCCGTGTGTTGACGAGAGGACCGGTTTTCCGCTGCTCGCGTCCGGCCGACCGGTGACGCCTGACGACATCAGCCAAATGGACGAGGAGTGATTGCCGTGATCGGCGCCTGCCGTAGCATGCCCGCGTGATCGTGGGGATTGACAACGGCGGAACGAAGAACAACGTCACGGTGCTCGAGCCCGGTGGCAGGTTCCTGATCGAGGCGATGGCCGAGGTGCCGAGCCGCGTTCGTGAGGGCACCGCAGCCGCGCTCGACGCGCTCGTTGACGCGCTCGAGCTCGGCTTGCGGCTTACGGGCGTCGATCGCGGCGCGGTTCGTGCCGTGGGGCTCGACACGCCGGGTCCGGCTTCGGCCGACGGGGTGATCTCGTCCAAAGGTGCGACGAATTTCGCCCTGCCC
>JANOKQ010000647.1:0-5427 GCA_031419375.1 Acidimicrobiaceae bacterium | reverse complement strand
ACCGGGATTTCCCTCGCGGGCCAGTTCGTTGCTGCCGCCGTCACCGCCGGTCATCGACTGGAAGCTGGAGAAGTCGAGCCCGGCACAAAATGACGACCCCTCGCCGCTGAGCACCACGGCACGCAGGCCCGGCTCGGTCTTCAACCGTTCACCAGCGCGGCCGAGTGCGCTGAACATTGCCCCATCGAGTGCGTTGCGCTTGTCGGCACGCACCATCCGCACATCGGCCACGCCGTTGGAGATGGAGATCTGAACACGGTCGGAGTCGCTCATTGCCGAAGTTTGCCAGGTCAGGTCCTGACTGCCTGCAGCGTGTAGCTGGCGGCAAGGCGCTCAGGGTTTTCGCGTAGCGTCCACTCACCGAGCTCGTCCTCCACCATCGCCTCGCCCGCCGGGTTCCACGGCAGGCTGCGGTGCTCCTCGAACGCCGTCATCGTCAGCCCGGCATCCATCACCGCCGTGATGATCTCACCGAGCCCATGGTTGAACGAGATGATGTCCGGCGATACCAGTTCACCCTCGTGCTCGACGTAGGTACTGGTCTCCGTGAACCGTGTGCCGCCGTCGGTCTCGAAGTACGGGTACTCGATCACCAGCAACCCGTCGGGGCGCGGATCACTGAGCGCCCACACCACCGGATGACCCTCGCGGATGAACAGGCGCCCGCCGGGACGCAGCAGGCCTGCCACCACCCGCGCCCACCGCCGGATGTCGGGCAACCAGCACAGCGCGCCGACGCCGGTGTACACAAGGTCGAAACGCCCCGCGCCGAGTGCCTCGACCGCTTCGTAGGTGTCGCTCAGGACGTAATCGATCTCGATACCACAATCGGCGGAGAGTCCCCTCGCCACATCGAGCGCGGGCGGCGAGAAGTCGAGCCCAGTCATCCGCGCCCCGATCCTCGCGAGAGACAGCGTGTCGGTCCCGATGTGACATTGCAGGTGCACGGCGTCGAGGCCGGCGACGTTGCCGAGGCGCGGCTGATCGAAGCGCACCACGCCCGACAGGTGGGCGGGGTCGGCCCGGAACCGGTCGAGACCGTACCCCTGCTCGTGGATGGCCACCCGGCTGTTCCAGTTGTCCAGGTTGATCTGTCGGTAGTCGTCGTTCGCCACCACCCCATCATCGCGTCAGCCGCCACCGCCCGCTGACCCCGCGCATGAGCCACAACAACGCTGCGGGCGCTGCGACAGCGGCTGCACGACACGTTGCTGGAGTCGTCGTCGGGTGGCGAACTGGTGGCCCGTGGGTGGGCCTGACGATGTGGCGACGAGCGCTGCGTTCGATGTCACGGACCGGGCCGCACACCTCGTGGTGACGCGTTCGTCGGCGCGTGAACGAGCCGCCCGGTTACTCCTCGTTAACGTGCGTCGACAGGCTCGACGGATCGATCGGGTTGGACGATTCGGTCGTCGGGAGCGGTTCACGTAGTTCGATGTCCATGTCGCGCAGCACGGTCGCGATGCGCCGGCGCAGCTCGCGGGCGACCTTCCACTGCTGGGCTGGCAGCGTGCGGCCCGACATCCGCAACTGCACCGACTCGGTGCCGAGATCATCAACCCCGGACACCCGCGGACCATCGATTAGCAGCGGTGTCCATGCCGGGTCAGCGGCGAGTGCAGAACCGACCACGTCGAGGCGGGCAGCCACCCGTTCCAGGTCGACATCGCGATCGAGCGGCACGATGACGATCATCCGCGACCAGTCGCGGGACGCGTTCACCGTCTGACGCAACTCGCCATTGGCAACCGTGACGAGGTCGCCGTCAAGGGTGCGTAGCTTGGTGACGCGCAACGTCATCTCCTCGACGTGGCCCTCGACCCAGCCGACCATCGACATCGGACCGACCCGGATCAGGTCGCCGATGCCGAACTGACGTTCCGACAGAATGAACACCCCGGCAAGGACGTCACCGACTATCTGCTGCGCGCCGAAGCCAAGACCAACACCCACCACCGAGGCCAGTGGCACCACCGCCGTCGCCGGCAGGCTCAACTCGATCAGCACCCAGATGATCGCAACGAACACGACCGAGAAGTTGATCGCCCAGCGCACCGCACCCACAAGCGCTTCGCGGTGAGCACCCATGGTTGCGGTGGTCGTCGGCTCGGAGCTGGCCTGCCGCTCGGCTTGCAGTCGGCGCGTCTGTCGGCGGGCCACGAACTTCACGATCTGCGTGACCACTGCGGCAACCACGATGATCACCGCGATCTTGATCCCGCTGTCGCCCAGCCAGTCGACTACGCGATCCCACCTCGTCGTCGTCTCCTCCCCGACCAGCGGTAGCCATGCAATCACGCGGGCATTGTGCCAGACCGCCGCACCTCACGCCCGGCAATCCGAACGCCGCGGCCCCTCCGGCCCTCCGGTTCCTCCGGTTCCTTGTCGCTCCGAACAGGCTGAGCATGTCGAGAGCGACAAAGTTCGCCATGGGCCCGACGCCGGTAACCCGGTGCCCGGCTCAGTCGACGAGACGCAGGCCGGTAGGCAGCGTGCTCGGTTCAGCGATCGGTAATTCGACGACGAACTCGGTGCGGTTGGCAGGGAACACGTGCTCGCTCATCAGTACCGCCCGCCCGCTGACGTCGGTGGTGATCCGTTCACAGCGCAGAACCGGGCTCGATGGCGGCACACCGAGCAAGGCTGCGTCGGCCACACCGACCGCATCGGCGCCGATGGTCTGCGTGGCACCGCGCAGCTGCACACCGAGCAATTCGTAGAACGGCCGGCGCTCCACTTCGCTGCGGCTGAGGTGCTGGCCGAGCTCGGCCGGACACCACACGGTGACCACCGCGAACGGCTCGCCGTTCGCAAGGTTGAGCCGCTTGACGCGCAACACCTGATCCGTGCCAAGTACTGCGGCCACCCGTTTCGGTGCCGTCCGGAACGCGAACTCGAGCACCCGTCGTTCGGGCTTCACCCCGCGCCGTTCCAGCTGACCCTCGATCGTGCCGAGCTCGTCGAGGTGCTGCCGCAACGGCTCGCCCGCCACGTACCAGCCGAACCCCTGGCGGGCATGGACCAAACCCTCATCACGAAGGATCTCCAGCGCCCGGCGAATGGTCACGCGGCTGACGTCGAACTCGGACGACAACTCGCTCTCGCTCGGCAAAACCTGACCGGGCGCACCCGACGAGACGCGCTCGCGCAACACGTCGGCGATCTGCTGGTAGCGGATCGTCCTCATGCCCCACCACCCGCGCCGGTCGCTCCGGCAGTTGGCCCTGCGACCGCACCTGATGACTCAGCGTCGATCAGTTCGAGACGATTGCCGAACACGTCGTCGACGTGGCAGCGGATGATGCCGGGGACCTCGTCGCTCCAGCGCACCTCGAGCCCGACCCGCTCCACGAACGAACGCAACCCGACAACGATGACGCACGGGTGTGCCTTGCGAGCTGGACGGAAGTCGTCCTCGGCACCGAGATGGATCCGCACGCTGCCCGCCTCGAACCAGCATCCACCCCGAGCCGCCAGACGCTGCGGCTTGGGGACCTCGACAAGACCCAATCGATCGACGTAGAAGCCCCGCGCCGCGACCTCGCCGCCGGTCGGCATAGCGAGCTGGACATGATCGAGCGCGACCCAGACCGACGAACGCCCCGCATCGGTGCCGGTGGATCTGCCTGTTGGTTCGTCGTCCTTGTC
Source organism: Acidimicrobiaceae bacterium (assembly GCA_031419375.1). Classification (GTDB taxonomy): domain Bacteria; phylum Actinomycetota; class Acidimicrobiia; order Acidimicrobiales; family Ilumatobacteraceae; genus VFMC01. Next base: position 1,779 of record JANOKQ010000647.1, on the reverse strand, counting down.
GAGGTGGTGCACTTGTATTATAGTTGTCTACATATGACCGTAGCGCAAGTACTACGATCCCTGGCCACCAGCGCCACCCGCCACCTCACCGCACCACCCTCGATGGAGAAGATGATGACCGTCACCGCAGGAACCCCCACCGCCTTGGTCCAAGGCGTCTACGCGACCCTCGACGCACGGGTGGCCGCCGGCCGCGAGCAGTTCGGACGGCCCCTCACGCTGACCGAGAAGATCCTGCTCAACCACCTGCACGATGCGAACGAGCCGATCGAGCGAGCCGGCACATACAACGACTTCCACCCCGACCGCGTGGCCATGCAGGATGCCACCGCGCAGATGGCGTTGCTGCAGTTCATGACCGCCGGCCTACCCACGACAGCGGTGCCCTCGACCGTGCACTGCGACCACTTGATCATGGCCAAGACCGGGGCACGCATCGACCTCGGCGTCGCCATCGACACCAACCGCGAGGTCTACGACTTCCTTCGCTCGGTCAGCGCCAAGTACGGAATCGGTTTCTGGGGACCTGGCAGCGGCATCATTCACCAGGTCGTGTTGGAGAACTACGCGTTCCCGGGCGGCATGATGATCGGCACCGACAGTCACACCCCCAACGCCGGCGGGCTCGGCATGGTCGCCATCGGTGTCGGTGGTGCCGACGCAGTCGATGTGATGACCGGCTTCCCGTTCAACGTGCGCTGGCCACGTGTGATCGGTGTGCGGCTCACGGGCACGTTGAGCGGCTGGTCGTCACCAAAGGACGTGATCCTCGAAGTCGCCAGGGTGCTCACCGTCGAGGGCGGCACCGGCGCGATCGTCGAGTACTTCGGCCCTGGCGCCGACTCCATCAGTGCCACCGGCAAAGCCACCATCTGCAACATGGGGGCCGAGATCGGCGCCACCTGCAGCCTGTTCGGCTACGACCACAACATGGCGATGTACCTGAAGGCGACGGGACGCGAAGCAATCGCCGACGCCGCCGACAAGGTGGCCGGGAATCTGCGCGCCGACGAGGGTGCCCTGTACGACCAGACGATCGAGATCGATCTCGATCAGTTGAAGCCCTTGATCAACGGCCCCCACTCCCCCGACCGCGCCAACCGGGTCGGGACCGGAGTCGGCGACGAGGCCCGCGCCAACGGGTGGCCGTTGGAGATCTCCTCCGCTCTTGTCGGCAGCTGCACCAACAGCTCCTACGAAGACATCACCCGCGCTGCGTCAATAGCGCGACAGGCCGCGGCCCGCGGGTTGCGTTCCAAGACCGAACTACTCATCACCCCTGGTTCCGAACAGACCCGCGCCACCATTGAACGCGACGGCCTGATCGCCGACCTCGAAGCCATCGGCGCCACCGTGTTGGCCAATGCGTGCGGCCCATGCATCGGCCAGTGGGATCGCCCGGCCAGCGTCACCGGCCAGCCGAACACCATCGTCAACTCGTTCAACCGTAACTTCCCGAAACGCAACGACGGCTCGGCCAACACACTCAGCTTCGTCACCTCACCAGACACTGTGATCGCCCTCGCGCTCGCCGGACGGCTCGACTTCGACCCCGCCACCGACACCATCACCGCCCCCGATGGCAGCGAGGTGCTCCTCGAAGCACCGATTGGCGAGGTGCTCCCCGACCGCGGCTACGACCCCGGCCAGAACACGTTCACCGCACCGCCGGCCGATGGGTCGGGCGTGGTGGTCGAGGTATCACCGACGAGCGAACGCCTGCAGGTACTCCAACCGTTCCCCGCATGGGACGGCAACGACTACCTGGCGCTGCCCGTG
>JANOKQ010000646.1:0-4593 GCA_031419375.1 Acidimicrobiaceae bacterium | reverse complement strand
GACCGCGACCCGGTATGTGCGATGGGTTTTCGTGGCCCGCAGCACCGGCCCGACAGGCCCGTCCACGTAGGCGCGGCTGAACCCGATCGCGGAATGAGCAAAGTCGATGTCCGCCCACCGCAAGCCGAGCATCTGACTACGACGCGCACCCGTCGATGCAGCCAGCCACAGATACGTCGCGAAGTCCGGGTCCGAAGCCTCAACCGACGCGACAAGTCGTTGCAACTGGTCAGGCGTCGGCGGGCGGATCTCTGCTGGCGCGACCCTCGGCGGTGACGCATTCGCTGCCGGGTTCAACCAGATCCATTCCCAACGCACCGCTTGCGTCAACGCCCGGTGCAACACGACATGGATTCGATGCACCGTGCCCGGAGCGAGCGGCGACCCGTCAGGTCCGCCGCCACGCAACAGATGCAGGTACACAGCATCGATGTCGGTCGTGGTCAGCTTGTTGACCCGCAGGTGGCCAAGCTGTGGCTTGAGGTGATGCTCCACCACACTGCGCGTCTGCACCACCGTCGTCGATGACCACGCCGGTGACGCCTGACCCATCCACCGGTCGAGTAGGTCGGCCACCGTGCCTGACCGCAATCGGGCATACCCGGCAGGGAGGATGTGGTTGGTCGTTCTGGGAGTGTCCCCCGTGTGTTGGGGTCGTGACTAGTACGGTCAGGTTCTGTGGGTTCCGGTTTGACTCGCTAACCGGCTGACGCTTCGGTTGTCTTGCTAACGATTCGTCGGCCGGAACCCACAGATTTCCTGGCGCTCACCGTGTTGACGATGCGACAGGGTCGTTCTGTTCCAGCAGGCCGACCGGAGTCACGTCTCGTCGTTGGGCGAGTGCGCGTCAACCCTTGAACCTATGGAAGGAAGGGATGACGATGACGATCATCGTAGAACCCAGTCGCGCTGTGACGGGCGGTGTGGACACACATTTGGATGTGCATGTGGCGGCCGTGCTCGATGAGATCGGCGGGGTCTTGGGCACCGAATCGTTCGAGGCGAGCCGAGTTGGTGAGGACAAGCTTGCTGGCTGGTTGGCGTCGTTCGGGCGGGTGGTGCGTGTTGGTGTGGAGGGCACCGGCTCGTATGGGGCCGGTCTCGCCCGACTGCTCGCAACCGCGGGTGTCGAGGTGGTGGAGGTGGATCGACCGAACCGGCAGCTGCGCCGCCGGCAGGGCAAGACCGACACGTTGGACGCCATCGAAGCTGCCCGCGCGGCGCAGTCCGGTCGAGCGTTCGGGCGGGCGAAATCGCGTGACGGCAACGTCGAAGCGATCCGAGCGCTGATGGTCGCCAAGCGCAGCGCCCGACACACCAAGACCAAGACCCTCAACCAGATCCGACATCTCGGCTTCACCGCCCCGGACCCAATCCGGCAGCGGCTTTGCGGGCTGACCGCCGCCCAGGTCGCCGTCGCCGCGGCGTCGCTGCGACCACGTGCTGGTGGTGATCCGGTGACGTTCGCGACCAAGTCGTCGCTGCGGATCTTGGGGCGCCGGGTGTTGGCCCTCGATGCCGAACTGGCCGAGCTCGCCGTGTTGTTGACGGTGCTCGTCACCGACACCGCACCCCAGTTGCTGGCCCGCCACGGGATCGGTGTGCACACCGCTGCACTGCTGCTCGTCGCTGCCGGTGACAACCCGCAACGGCTCCGCAGCGAAGCGTCATGGGCGCATCTGTGCGGGGTGTCGCCGATCGAAGCGTCCTCGGGCAAGATCACCCGTCACCGGTTGAACCGCTCTGGTGACCGCCAAGCCAACCACGCCTTGTGGCGCATCGCGTTGACCCGGATGAGCAACGACCCGCGCACCCGCGTCTACGTCGAGCGCCGCACCGCAGAAGGCAAAACCAAACTCGAGATCGTCCGCATCCTCAAGCGCTACATCGCCCGGGAGGTCTACCCGCTGCTCGCACGCATCTGACCATTCCGAATCGAGCGGGGGGTCTGACCCGCCATCAACCGGCCGACGCCAACGCTGTCTGACCAACGATCTGTCGGCCCCCGCTCTCCACAATCTCGCCGCGTCGGCGAACCGACCGTGATGACCTCATAAGAGCCTGGCCTCGACACCGTCGAGTGCCTCATCCCTGTCCTGTCACACCCACGGCCACCGACGCAAAATTGATCCTTGACAACACATAGGAGCATCGTTATGCCAGGCCTTCAGCGCGGTGCGTGCCGATCTGCTCGGCTCGAACGGCGCTGGACCACCCGCGATATGCGTGCCCTCGAACGGCTCGTTGAGGATGGTGGCTGTCCGTCGCACCGTCGGCGGCCCATCTCGGGGCCAGGAGGCCGGTCGGTACGGCGCGGATCGATTGGTGGGTTCCCGTAGCGTGCGGCCCCACCACCGCGGGGATGACGGCGTCGGGCGCCGAAGCTGGCCCGTCACGGTCGTAGCCGTTAGCGTGACGATCGTGAGTACGGGTGCGGTTGGGGGTGGTGAACCGCGTCGTGCGTCGGCAAAAGATCTTCTCTTTCGACCGGCGGAAACCTGCCGTGAGCGACGATGTAGGCAGTGATGCGCAGGGCCAACGCGATGACTGCTCGGGCGGAGCCAGACGACTTCGTCCGGCTGTACGAGCGGGCGGTGACGGAGGTCTACTCGTACCTCGCCAGCCGGGTCGCTGATCGGGGGGCCGCGGAGGATCTGACGCAAGACGTGTTCGTGGCCGGCGCCAACCGGGCTGCGGCGGGTGACCCGGTCGATCTGCCGTGGCTGATCGGGGTTGCTCGCCACAAGCTCGTCGATCACTGGCGTGCGCAGGCCCGAGCCGACCGCATCCTCGCACTGGCTCATTCCTTCACCCGCGACCGAGTGACGGAGGAACCGACCAAGATCGAGCCCGGGCCAGCGGCCCTCGTCCTGGCCGGCCTCAACGTCACGTACCGGATGGCGCTGGTGTTGCGGCACGTCGACGGGCTGTCCGTCGGCGCCGTCGCCGGCCACCTGGGTCGCTCACTCGAGGCGACCGAGCAGATCCTCAGCAGAGCTCGGGCGGCGTTCCGCGACAAGTACAAGGAGTGGCCGGATGAGTGACGACCTCGACCTGCGCGCACTGCATCAGCGCCGCGAGCCCGACCCCGAGTTCCGTGCCGCCTTGCGGCGACGCATCGCGCAGATCGTGTCCGAGGATGGGTCAGCGCACACTGATCCGGGCGGTTCGCTCGTGGATGTCAGCGAGCTGGCACCGCGACATCCGTCCCGCCGGAGGCCTTGGCCCGCGCTCCTCATGGCTGCGGCCGCTGCGGTGGTCGTGATCGTGATCGCCGTCGTGACCGTTCGCTCGGGCGAGTTTACGGACTCGAGTCTCGAGCTCGACGCGGGCGACGATCCCACGTTCGCAGCGGCCATCGAAGCCTCCGGTGTGTTGACCAGCCCGTCGGCCGACGAGGTCGAGCAGGCGATGAACAGCGATCTCTACGGGCCGAACACCGGTCAGACACAGGTCTCGGCGGCCGGCAACTACGTCTCGCTGCGGACTTGCCGGTCCACCTATTGGACCATGCTCCACATCGAGCCGTCGCCCAGGTGCCCCGCCGGCTTCCCAGCCGGCTGGGCATACGAGGCGAGCACCGCCGATGGCGTCGAGGTCCACCACGGGCTCTTGGGCGCAGCGAAGTATCTCGAGGTGTCCGTGCTCGACGACCGCTACTTCGTGGTGGTGGAGGGCGAGCCCGACCCGCAAGCACCGCCGACCGCCTGGCTGATCGACGCCTTATCAGGCAAGGTCGGGCCGCTGCGCTGGCGCGACACACCGACGACGCTGCGCTCGCCCGCACAGGCGCTGTTGTTGTGCGAGGGGTGCTTCCCGCCGTGGGTCGTCGACGCTCGTGACGGGACGATTCAGCCGTTGGCGGTACCCGACGACGCTGCACCCGGTCTGCCCGTCGCACAACACGGCACCGGTCGGATCTGGGTGGGGGCCGAGCCCGACGGCGGCCTGCTCGGGCTCGCCTACAGCGACGACGGCGGCGAGACCTGGACCGACGTGGCGCTCCCGGAGCAGATGGCCGCCTTCAGCGAGGAGCTTGTCTCCACCGGATACAAGCTGGTCGAGATCGCAGCAGACGGTGATCGCGTTGCTGTGGCCTCCTCCTTGGAACGCGAGACGGCACGCGACAAGCTGTACGTCTCAGATGACGCTGGACGGAGCTGGATCCAGGTCCCGTTCGAGCCAGAGGGGAGCGGTGCGCGCCTGTTCGTCCTCGCCGACGGACGGCTGGTGCTGGTGTGGTCGCTCGACCGCTACCCCCAGCAGTTGCTCGTGTCGACTGGCACCGATTGGGCTGCACTGCAGCAACTCGATCCGCCCTTCGACACCACCCCCTTCGACACTCCCCTTGGGAGTGACTCTTGGTTCAGCGTCAACCAGGCCGGGGTTGCCCTCATCACCACGAGAATCACCTGCTCAACCTGCCCAGGAAACGTAGCTGAAGTGGACGGCGAGATCGACGTCACGATCGACTTCAGCGTCGACCTGACCACCTGGAGGACCATCGAGGGACTCGACGACGCCCTGCGGGGGGCCGGCGATCCCGAGCCGGCGGCGCCCGCTGCCTCGGTCGACGTCGCGATTGGTGATGTC
>JANOKQ010000645.1:0-4561 GCA_031419375.1 Acidimicrobiaceae bacterium | reverse complement strand
AGTCCGAGGGCCGCAATGATGGCGATGGCAGGAATGGATCGAACTTTCATTGGGTAAGGCCTTTCATGGTCCAGATATCTACTACACAATGTAGAGATAGAAATTGGGGTTGGTGCATCATGCGGCCGGCCAGATCCCCAGCGCACTCGCGGTGATCCGCCGACGATGCCATCGACGACAAGGCCACGCTGTGTCTGCAGCTCCCTCACCGCCATATCGGTGGCATCGTCGAACGTCCCGGTGCTCCCCCCGGCGAGGAAACCAGCAGCGTTGAGCACCGCTTGCAAGCACTCGACATCTACGCCCGCTGCGCCGAGCTGCATCGGCACCGCAGTGATCGCACACACGGCGCAGCGATTCGAGCCGTGCACCCGTTCCGGCTCGCAATCGACCAGGACATGGACCAGCCCAACCGAGAGATCACGATGAGCGACGCTTCGACCGGCTCGACGCTCTTCGAAGAGGGCGACCCTGCCGACGGCGTCGCAGCCATTCTCGAAGGAACTGTCGAGGTCCTCAAATGGGGTCGGATCCTCGCGACGCTCGGCCCCGGGGCGGTTCTCGACTTGCTCGCTCTGTTCACTCCATCCGCCCTTCGTACTGCGACAGCCAGAGCGAGCTCACCAGTGCGAATGATCAAATGGAGTGCGGATGATGTCCAGGGCCGGCTCGCCCGCCACGAACGCCTCGCAACGGCTATCGTGGCCGACTTGGCGTTCGTGCTCGCGGAACGGCTTGACCGGCGCACACAGGATGTGGTGTCGATCCTCGAGGCTGCTGGGACACGCCTCCCGGTGTCCGAGCTGGAGCGTTTTCGCAGCCGCGCGATCGAGTAGCTCGCCGCCAGCCTCCGTTGATCGCCGCACGCTTCACCGCTCGATGGGCGCGATCGAACAGTCGCCGTCGCGCCGGATCAGGGTCGTCCTGCGGATCACGTTCGACGTCGCCTTTGTTCAGCTGCTCGTTGAGGCGCTTCGCGATGTTCCTGGGCGTGAACCGGCCGACTCGCCTACCCTGGCGGTGTCGGCTCAGAGGGCGCTGCATGGGCCAATGATCGGAGCGTGCCATGCCAGAGCAACCGTCCGCCGTCGACAGCGGACGCGTCGACTCACCGGACCCCGCGTCGCGATGGCGTCGCCGCCTCCGGGATGCCGGTCGCTCGCTCGCGGTCACCACGGCGAACCGCAACCTTCGGCGGGCGCAGCTGTCGTTCGCCGCGGCGTGTACGGGCGAGTGGACGCTCACCGTGGCCCTCTCCGTCGTGGCGTTTCGCGATGGCGGACCGGCGGCGGTCGGGCTCGTCGCGTTCTTGCGCATGGTCCCGGCGGCGGTCCTGTCACCGGTCGGAACGGCGCTCGCTGACCGCTTCCGCCGCGATCGAGTGCTGCGCTGGACGTGTGCGGCCCGTGCTGTCGCGCTTGCGGCGTGCGCGGCGACGGTCGGCAGCGACGGGCCACCGCCGCTTGCCTACGCGTTCGTCGCGCTCGCGACGATCGCATTCGTCGTCTTCCGGCCGGTCCACTCGGCGCTGCTGCCGTCGCTGTGCCTCACGCCGGTGGAGTTCACGAGCGCCAACGTCGTGCGCGGCTTGGTCGATTCGTTGAGCATGCTGATCGGTCCGGCCCTCGCCGCCATGCTCTTGGCGGCCGCCGGCCCGGCGACGGCGCTCGGCTGCGCGGCCGTGCTCACGCTCGCCGCCGGACTTGCGCTGACCCGGCTGTCCTACGACGCACCACCCTCCGTACCGCCCGGTGCGACACGGCACTTGTTCGGCGAGGCGATCGACGGCTTCCGCACCCTTCGGCGCCATCCCGACGTCTTCCTGCTCGTGCGGTTGACGTTGACCCAGGCGGTGACCAGAGGGTCTTTCAGCGTGCTCGTGGTGGTTGTCGCGATCGAGGTCCTCGACGTCGGGGACGCCGGCGTCGGCGTGCTCACGGCGGCGGTCGGTGCCGGCGCGATCATCGGCTCCCTCGCCGTGTCGCTGTTCGCCGATGGCCGTCGCCTCGCCGCCTTGCTCGGCGTCGGCGTCACCTTGTGGGGTCTGCCGCTGGCCGTCGTCGGCGCAGTCCCACGCGAGGGCGTGATCCTGATGATGCTCGCCGTCGTCGGGTTCGGGAACGCACTGGTCGACGTCGGGATCTTCACCCTGCCGCCGCGTCTGGTGCCCGACGCGGTGCTCGCTCGGCTGTTCGGAGCGCTGGAGAGCCTCGGCGCGCTCGTCGTCGCCGGCGCGGGCCTGCTGACGCCGGTGCTGCTCGACGCCGTCGGGATCCGCTGGACGTTGATCGTTGTCGGGGCGCTCGGGCCGCTGTATGTCGCTGTCGCCTGGACCCGGCTCCGCTCGATCGACAGCACCGTGACGCGCAGGGACCTCGAGATCGCTCTCCTCGACGCACTCCCGATGTTCCGGCCGCTGGCGATGCCGGCGATCGAGCAGCTCGCCGACCGCCTCGAAGTGCAGACGGTCAATGCCGGGGAACAGGTCGTGACGCAGGGCGACTACGGCGACCGGTTCTACGTCATCGAGCACGGCACGGCCCGCGTCGTCCGCGATGGTGCCGTGAGCCGCGACCTGGTCGACGGCGACTGCTTCGGCGAGATCGCACTGCTGCGAGACGTCCCCCGTACCGCCTCCGTCGTCGCGATGGTGACGTTGCGGCTGCGCTCGCTCACACGCGACGACTTCCTCGCCGCCGTCGCCGGCCCGACAGCGAGCCGGGCAGCCGCCGAACGAGTCGTCTCCGAACGGCTCGACGCCGTTGCGCGAGCCGGAGATCGCGCCGCGCCACCCAGTCCCAACAATTCGCTCCCGCCCGGCACCTGAACACGTAACCGGCGCGGTCCGGGTCGACGCTGCGGCGTGGACGGTTGGCGGCAACACGAATCGCCGGCTCGACCACGCCGAAGTCCTGGGTTGTCCCCCATGGTGGCCGATGCTGACATCACCCCGGTCCGCGCTCTCGACGTCGGTGTGCCGCTGCGCGACGTCCAGATCGCCGCCCGCTGCGCCCGCCGACGAACCACGACCGTAGCCGGACCGAGCAGGTTCAGGTCGACCGGCGGTAATCCGTTCGATGCATCGGCAGCAAGCACTGCGACATGCGCCCGATACTCCCAACCTCGCACACGATGCGTGGGCCCGAGGGCTTCACATTCAGAGTCGCAATGCTGGGCGGGGGTGTCGGCGGCCAGCGGGCGGGCCGAACCGGCCGCACGCGACAGTTCACGCGAATACGTCGGGGGAATTCTATAGGCGGCACGTTGCGCGCCCCCTACCGTGGGATCGTGATCGTCACGCGCCAGTTGATCGACTCGAGGCCAGCTCCGCTCAGGCCGCGATCCTCCTGGTTCGAGCACTCGATGCGGGAGCGCCTGGCTCCGGGGCGGAGTACCTGCCATTCGGACGAGGGGCATTGATCGCCTCCGGTGCGGGCAGGTACGTGAACCGGGCCGTGGGGATCAGACTCGACTCGGAGTGGGCACCATCAGGCACTCTCGCCACGCTCGCGGGGCGTGGATATGGACCCGCCCGGTTTCGGGCGATGCTCGTCCACGAGGTCGGTCCGCAGCGCGCCAGTCGCACCCTCCGGCTGGCTACGCATCGCCGAACTCGTCGCCCGTTACCACGATCTGCCCCTCGGCACCGTCGACTCCTCGGTCGGTGCGGCAGCGGAACGACTCTCGATCCACGACGTGGCCACACTCGACTATCGCCGCTTCGCTGTGGTTCGACCAACGCTCGGACCATTCAACCTGCTGCCCTGATTCACCAACCCGGCCAGGCTCGTTGCCGACGTAGGCCAAGAGGACGTCGACGTCGACGTAGATCCGCCGGACGGCGCTAGTTGGCGGCTAGGGCGTCATCCGCTCGCGGAACGGGTGCTGCTCTCCAGGCAGTGGTGCGAGAAACGCAGCCCGCGTTCATCGATGACATCGAGCCGATTCGTCGGGCCGTTGCCTTGGCTGTACTCGGGTGACCCGACTGCGGCGATCGTTTGCCACCAGCGACCGTTCGATGGAGACTGCTTCGATGTCTGACGCGAGAACCGAACTGATCGACCCCGCGTCCGTCGGCGACGAACGGCAACTTCTCGTCGGATTCCTCGACTACTACCGCACGGTGTTCCTGCGCAAGGTCGAAGACCTCGACGACGAGCGGAGCCGTGTGAAGGTTCCGCCGAGCAGCATGGACCTGTTGGGCATGACCCGGCACCTTGCCGATGTCGAACGATGGTGGTTCCGCTGCGTGTTCACCGCCGAAACCGATACCGGCATCTACGAATGCGACGACGACCCCGATCTCGACTGGCACCACTCCCCCGACGACACGCTCGCCGACGCTGTTGTTCACTGGCACGCCGAGGTCGCCCGAGCCCGCGAGATCGTCACTGCTGCGCCGACACTCGATCAGATAGGCGAACTGTCCACGACCCACCGCGGCTTGATCTCACGGCGAGGTATCCTTACCCAATGTATCGTGGTTTACGCCCGCCCCCGCGGGAACGCCGACTATCTGCGCGATGCGATCGACGGCGCAACCGGCGATTGAACGGGGGGC
>JANOKQ010000644.1:0-3796 GCA_031419375.1 Acidimicrobiaceae bacterium | reverse complement strand
AGACCTCAGAAAGGACCATCTACGTGGTGTTATGTCTTGTGGAGCTGGGGGGAATCGAACCCCCGTCCATCAGCCCGTGAACGACCTTGATACGACCATTCCCGACCTTCTCCCTAACGCAGGGAGACCGGCGGGTCGGCTTGCCGTCGCCCGGAGGTGGCGGCCCACGAATCGTCTTTCCGAATCGTCATCAGTCTTTCCTGACGTCAGCGTTCTTTCTCGCCGTCATCCCCCGCTTCTGTTGCCGGGCTGCGGTGGATCGGCCCCGTGCGCCATTTCTGGTCACGATGTCTCTTCGCTCACCTAAAGATCAGGCGGCGAGAGCGAACTGCTCGTTGGCAATTCTGTTTTTTGCCCCGTTTAGCGAGTCTGAGCAACTCGAGTCGCACGTCCGTCCAATGAAACTGATGTCGAAACCTGTCAGCCCCGTCGTGTTGACGAAGCGTCAACTGTACCGGCGGACGGCGTGAACGGGAGTCAGCGTTTCCCTCCGCGGTCCGATGCGGGCAAACTGCATCCATGATCGTCGACTGCGCTGCGTACGTTGATGGCAAGCGCCAGGAGGCCGACCCGCGACCGGAGTCGCTGCGCCGCTGGTCGAGCGCGTGCGGTGACGAGTTCGACGGTTCGACCGCAACCGCACCCGCGGCGTCGAACGATGGGGATTTCGTGTGGCTCGGGTTGCGTAACCCAACCGAGGAGATGCTTGGTGAGGTGGGCGACGCCCTGGGCTTTGAGGGGGTGTCGCCGGCCGAGCTACTCGCCCCGCACGCTCGTCCTGTGCTGAGCCTCGACGGGCCGACGCTGCAGTTGATCGTGCGGACCGCCCGCTACGACGACGATGCCGAGTCGATCGTGCTCGGCGAGATGACGGTTCTCGTCGGGCCTCGCTCGGTCGTGTCGATCCGCCACGGGCAGGCAAGCCCGCTGGCGGATCTGCGGGCGCAGCTCGAACGTGATCCGGAGCGGATGGCGAGGGGGCCAATGGAGGTGCTCACCGCGATCGTCGGGAAGGTGATCGCCGACTACAGCCCGGCCCTCGACGGGTTCGAGGCCGATGCGGTGGAGATGGAACGCGACGTGTTCTCCGACACGCGCGACCAGCCGATCCGGCGCGTGTACAAGTTGAAGCAGGAGGTCCGCCAGCTGCTGGTGGCGATCGACAGCTTGCAGGATCCGCTCAATCGGCTGATCCGCGTGCTCGGCCCATCGTTGGCGCCCGAGGTGCTCGCCGATCTCAGCGAAGCGGCCGACCAACTCGACCGTGCCGTCGTGCGTACGCAGTCGCTGTCGGGACTGCTCGACGCAGCGCTCACGGCCAGCCTGGCCCAGATCTCGGTGCAGCAGAACGAGGACATGCGCAAGATCAGCGCCTGGGTGGCGATGGCCGCCGTGCCCACGCTCGTCGCCGGCATCTACGGCATGAACTTCGACACGTTCCCCGAACTGCAGTGGACCTACAGCTACCCGGTCGTGCTCGCCGTGATGGCCGGAATCGTGGCGCTGATGTACCGGGCGTTCCGCCGCAGCGGGTGGTTCTGAGATGACCAGGGCGAATGAACTGCGCACCCGCACCGAGGTCGCCAATGCCTTTGCACGCACCGGTTCGGCACGGGTGATCGTGCCCGTCGTCGTACTACTCGCGATCGCACGCCTGATGCTGGGGGAGTGGGGCAGGAGCGACCTTGCGATGGCCATCATCATCGTGGCGATGACCGGGACCGTGGAATGGGTGATCCATCGATATCTGCTCCACGCCCCGCCTCAAGCCTGGACCAGCCGCCGTCTCGGCACGGGCACGGGCCACCGTGAACACCACCTCGATCCGCCCGAACTGCAGTGGCTGCTGCTGCGCGGAATCGACGCTGCGGTGTTCCTGGCAGCGTTGGCGGTGTTCTCCGCGGCCTGGTCGATCCCGCTCGCGTGGGTGCTCGGCGGCAACCTCGGCCCGTCCTATCTCACCGCTGTCGCCCTCACCGCGTTCGGGCTCGGGCACTACGAGTGGACCCATCTGCTGATCCACAGCGCCCACCGGCCGCGTAGCAGCTACTACGCGCGCCTCGCTGCCAACCATCGCCGCCACCACTACCGCAACGAGCGCTACTGGTTGGGTGTCACCTCGAACTCGGGTGACCGGTTGTTGCGAACGCTGCCGTCGGCAGCCGACGACGTCGCCCGGTCCGAAACCGCCCGAACCCTCTGATCAGACGATCTTGCTCACCGTGTCGCCGGTGCGCACGATGCCCGCAACCACCACCCGGGCATTCAACCCGCGCAGCTTGAGCTCCTGACCAGCCGGCGAATTCAGCCAGCGGTGCGCCTCGAGTCCGAAGCGTTCGGTGAACTTGACGCAGCCGGTGTGTGGCTGATCGGTGATCTCGATCACCGCTGTGCCGATCGCCAGACGGGTGCCTGCGGGGAGGTTGGCCTCGGTCATGTCGAGGTCGATGTGCAACTGGTCGCCGGCCAGTGCACGCCGCTCGGGGTCCACCGCAACGAGGGCCGAAACTCGCGAGTTGATGACATTCAGTTGCATGTCGGGGTGCGGCGACCCATCGGCGGTACGTTTGCTGACCCGCTGGTTCCAGCTGTCACCCGCCAGCCCGTCGGTGAGGCGCAACTCGCCCTCCGCCAGCACCTCGCGCTCACCAAGCGCCGGCCTGCGCACGATCAGTTCGAGCCGACCGTGATCGGCGGGGGACGAACGCACGAGCTGAAGCCCAGCCTCCAGCTCGTCTCCCGACAGGTGGCGGGGAGCGGAGGGCGAATCGGTGAAGCTCTCGGCGCTCATCGGCGGCGCTCGGCTTCCATTCCCTTGGCTTGGCGGCCGAGGGCTCGCTGGATCTCGCGCTGGCTGTCGCGCTCGGCCATCACGTTGCGCTTGTCGGCGCGCCTGCGGCCATGTCCGACACCGAGTTCCACCTTCACCCGGCCCTCCTTCCAATAGAACGACAGCGGCACGAGCGACACGTGTTCCTGGTTGACGCGAGCTTCCAGCTTGTCGATCTCGCGCTGGTGTAACAGCAACTTGCGGGCCCGGTTGGGGTCGTGCGCGCCGATGCCGTGGGCGAACTGGTACGGCGGGATGTGCACGCCGTCGAGCCACACCTGGCCGCGCAGCACCCGGGCGAACGCATCGGCCACCTGGATATGTCCGGCGCGCATCGCTTTCACCTCGCTGCCCTGCAGCACGATTCCGCACTCGACGGTGTCGTCGATGGTGTAGTCGAAACGGGCCTTGCGGTTGCTGGCAATCACCCGGTCGCCGGGCTTGGGGCCGGTCTTGTTCCCCGATTTCTGTGTGGCCATGACGCGTTCGAGGCTAGCGGCGAGCTGTGCCGGCGGTCATGCCGGCGGTCACGGCGGCGGTCATGCCGCGACGACGAGCAGGATCAGGCCGGCCAGCACCACACAGGATGCGATGATCCTGCGCCGGCCGGCGGTCTCACCGAGCATCCGGTTGCCGGCGAACGCGGCGATCACCACGCTCGATTCGCGTAGCGCGCTGACGTAGCCAACGGCGGCGCGCTGGAACGCAAGTTGCACCATCGCGTACGTCACCAGCGCGACCACCCCCATCGCCGTGAACCGCCGCCACGACGACCGCAGCGCTGCGGCCATCTGCGATCGGCGTCCGCTGGCGAGGCCGAAGATGCCAGTCGAGGTGGCCGTGCCGACGAAGGAAGCCATTGCGTAGAGCGGTGTGTCGGTCGAGCGGATGCCGTGCGCGTCGACGGTCGAGTACGCACCGATGGTGAGCGCCACGATCAGCGCAGCGCGCACGTCGGCGCGCGGC
>JANOKQ010000643.1:0-2555 GCA_031419375.1 Acidimicrobiaceae bacterium | reverse complement strand
GAGACTGTTGCCCCGCTCGCCAAGGCGATGTCGCTGAAGGTCGCCACGATCTTCGGTGGCGTTGGTCAGGCTCCGCAGGTGGCCGCGCTGCGCGCGGGTGTCGACATTGTCGTCGCCTGTCCCGGTCGGCTGGAAGACCTCATCCAGCAACGGCACTGCCGGCTGGATGCGGTCGAGGTGACGGTGCTCGACGAGGCCGACCACATGGCCGATCTCGGCTTCCTCCCCGTCGTCCGCCGCCTGCTCGATGGAACCCCGCAGGGCACCCAGCGCCTGCTGTTTTCGGCCACGCTCGACAACGGCATCGACGTACTCGTCAAGCGGTTCCTGCAGAGCCCGGTCGTG
The DNA here is from genome assembly GCA_031419375.1 of Acidimicrobiaceae bacterium. Lineage (GTDB taxonomy): Bacteria > Actinomycetota > Acidimicrobiia > Acidimicrobiales > Ilumatobacteraceae > VFMC01. The sequence goes on along the minus strand of JANOKQ010000643.1, from coordinate 2,210 downwards.
CACTCGGTCGATCCCGTGGTGGCTCCCATCTCCACGATGACCCACCATGTGTTTGCCGTATCGCTGGCCGACAAGCCGGCCGTCGTTCGTGCACTTGCCGCCGGCGTGGACCGCTCGTTGCTGTTCACCCGCACCAAGCACGGGGCCAAGAAGCTCGCCAAGCAACTGACCGTGTCGGGCATCCCGGCTGTCGAACTGCACGGCAACCTGTCGCAGAACGCACGCGAGCGCAACCTCGAATCGTTCATGACCGGCAGTACCCGCGTGCTGGTCGCCACCGACATCGCCGCGCGCGGCATCCACGTCGACGACATTGCGCTCGTCGTGCACGTCGACCCGCCGGCGGAGCACAAGGCGTACCTGCACCGTTCGGGCCGCACGGCACGCGCCGGCAACGAAGGTGTGGTCGTCACGGTGATGACGCCCGATCAGGCCGGCGATGTCCGCTCGCTCGCCAGGGCTGCGTCGATCTCGCCGACGATCACCCAGGTGACGCCGACCCATTCGGTGCTCGCCGCGTTGGTTGGACCCTCGGCCCCGCACGTCGCCCACGTCGCCCAGCCGTCGGTACCCGACCGGCCAGGTTCGTCGCGGGAAGCGGCGGGTGCCCGCTCCGGGCCATCTGCCCGCCCGGCTGCCCGCCCGCCCCAGCGGTCGCGCTCACGCAGCACCGGTCGCCGCGGCTACTGATTCCTCCGTTCTGGTCACGTGACCCGGGCTCCACGCCCGAATCACATGACCAGAACGGCTCGGCCGCACGCTCAGCTGCGGGTTCGGGAGACTTCGACGGCGACGAGCAGTTCCTGCGCGGCGGGCGCACCGAACACCACACCGTGCACCGGTGCGACATCGGCGTAATCACGCCCCCAGCCGGTGGTCACATGGTTGCGTGGTGGCACCTGATCGTTGGTTGGATCGACATCGAGCCAGCCCCATCCGGGGACGTAGATCGCGAACCATGCGTGCGAGGCGTCGGCACCCACCATCTTCGCCTCGCCAGGTGCCGGTTCGTTCTCGATGTATCCGCTCACGTACCGGGCCGGCAGGCCCAGCGACCGGATCGTGCCGATCGCCAGATGGGCAAAATCCTGGCAGACACCGCGGCGATGTGTCAGCACGTCGGCGACAGGAGTGCTGATGTCACTGAAGCCAGGATCGAAGACAAACTCGGCGAAGATGCGGTGGCACAGGTCGGTGACGGCCTCATGAAATGCTCGACCGGGCAGGAATGACCACGAGGCGAATCGGGCGAGATCCGCCGATGGCACGACGAGCGTCGACTCGATCGAACACATCCGCGCGAGCAATCCGTCCGGGCTGGCGTCGGTGGCGACGATCGCGGGAACCTCCTCCCACGGTGGCGACCAGACAAGCTCGACGGGTGGGGTGATCTCCACCTCGCACTCCCCGATGACGACAACTTGGTCGTGGATCTGCTCGACCGCGCGGTAGGACACATGGTTCCCGAACACGTCGAGGTAGTCGTCGGCGTGATCGGCACCCGGAACCGTGGTCACCGCCGAGCTGATCACCGTTTGTGTTGGCGTCTCGCGTGGGCGCAGGTGGGCCACGGTGTGACCGTTGATGACCGGGGCGCCGTATCGGTACTCGGTGGTGTGGCGCACGCTGTAGCGCATCAGCTCGAACCGCCGAGGCCGCGACGGGTCGGGTGGGTGAACCAGGCCAGCATGAGTTCGCGAATCAGTTCCAGCAGCGGACCACGCACGTCGAGCACGAGCTTCGCGAGCGAATCGGGTCCTTCTGCCAGGCGGCCTCTCGCCGCAGCGTCGAGGAACCGTCGATGCTTGGTCGCATCGGGGTTCCAGGGCAGAGCGGCGAGGTGCTCCAGAATCCGGTCGAGCTGGAACGCGAGCGAACGTGGGTTGGAGCCGTCGTGCACCAACAGCTCCTCGATCGCACCGATGCGAACGTCGCTGCGGTAGCGGCGGCGATAGGCGACCAGGCTCTCACTCGCGCCGAGGACGAGGTCGTACACCGGCTGAGCGACATCGTCGCCGGGCACGTCCGACAGGGTCGCTTCGATCACCCCGAGCAGGAGCACCGCCCGTTCCAAGCGCCGGCCGAGGTCGAGGAACCGCCAACCCGGTCCGCGTACCATGGATTCCATGACGAGACCGGCCAGGGCGGCAAACCAGCTCCCATCGGGTGAGGGCCGGGCGGCAAACTCGACCCGGTAGCTGGCGCCAGTG
>JANOKQ010000642.1:0-2485 GCA_031419375.1 Acidimicrobiaceae bacterium | reverse complement strand
ACGATTGCTGGCATGGCCGGGGACGACAGCGACGTTACAACCACCGACCGTCTCGCAGCGGCCCTTCGTGACGCTGCCGCACAATCCGGACCGGTCGCGGTGATGTCGTCTCGGGGCGCGCCCGCAACGCACAGGCCGGTGAACGCTTCCAAGCGCAGGTGAGGGCCGAGGCGCTCCGGGCGATCGCTCCCGTTCACGGCTACGTCGACGGCGACTTCTGACCACATCCTCGACATCCGTATAGTGGATGGTACTATCCGTTAGATGAGAACACGACCGCCGCTGCTGCTCCCGCTGTTCCGCTCCGACGCGCAAGCCCGGCTGCTCGCCGAGCTCGTCTTGCACCCCGACCGGGAACTGTCCGTGACCGATCTGGCAGAGCGTGCCGACGTTCCGTATTCCACGGCGCACCGTGAGCTTGCCCAACTGATCGCTGCGGCACTGTTGGAGGAACGCCGGGTCGGCAACGCCCGAATGGTGCGTGCCTCCAAGGCCAGCCCGTACTTCGCCGGACTGCAACAGATGCTGGAGGCAGCGTTCGGTCCGGTCACACTCTTGCGCACATTGCTCCAAGGCATTCGTGGAGTGCAGAGCGCAGCTGTGTTCGGGTCCTACGCCGAACGTCTTGCTGGCATCGACGGGCCCGCACCGAACGACGTCGACGTGCTCATCGTCGGAGACCCCGATACCGACGAGATCTACGACGCATGCGCCGAAGTGAGCCGCATCGTCGACCGCCCGGTGAACCCGACGATCCTCACCGACAAGGAATGGGCAAGCGGCGACGTGTTCGTCCGCCAGGTACGAGACGGGGTACTCACCCCAATCATCGGCCCCGACGTGCCAGCCGTTGGCGAACTCGTCGGTGGCCACCGGTGACACCGACCCCGCTGACGCCGACCCAGGTTGCAGCGATCAATCGGCTGGTGCGGGCGGGCAAGTTGGAACGGGTCGCGCCGGACGTCCCGAAGGCTGAAAGGTTCCTCGCCCAAGCCGTCGAAGGGATCGCCGAGACGGCGAACGTCACGGCGACCAACGTCCGTTACGCCGTGGCGTACGATGCGGCCCACGCCTGCGGCGAGGCGATCCTGGCCGCCTACGGGATCCGAACAGTGAACGGACCAGGTCAGCACGCAGCGCTTGGCGACACCCTTCTCGTCATCTTTCCCGACCCGCCGGCCGCAGCCGCAGCCCGGCACTACGACCGGATGCGGATGGCGCGCAACGACATTCACTACCGCGCCAAGTCCGTCGGATCGGGACCGTCGACGGCGGCGCTCGCTGCGGCGGCCACTCTGCTCCAGGCAACGACTGCCCAGCTGCAGTGAGCGTGAACGACGTCGAATGGTCCGAGTGGGTGCTGTTCTCCGAGGCGCTCGCGACGGCACCTCGCGTCCCGGGCGTGTACATGGCTCGGGAAGGCGAAGCCCGTGAGATCGTCTACATCGGTATGGTCGGCGAACGCTCCGGCATCCCGATTGGTTGCGGGCCAGTCTCGCCGAACTTGAAACGACTGGGCCGCGTCGCGCCAACCACTGGGGCATCGAAGCGTTCGCTCGAGCTGATCTTCACATCCCGTTGGACGACCACTGCCGACAAAGCGTCGGCCGCAGCACTCGAAGACCGACTCGTCCGCGAGTCCGGTGTGATGCTCTGAAACAAGGCCAGTGCCCAACTCGCAAGACCGGCGGCGAGTGGAGCGCCTGACCGAAGCCCGCCCCCATTAGAGCAGACCCGCCGGGCCGCGAACCGCTCTGCGGTCACGTCCGCATCGTCGCCGCCACTACCCGCGAAACGCGCCGCGGCGCTTGCCCGGGCTGCCGCGGCGACACCTGCGCGTCAACCTCGACGGATCGGACGCCTGCGGACTCACCTCCGTCTGGTTCGAGCCCACCGACCCAGCCGGTTCAGTTGGCCGCATCCAGGCCGCCCTCGCGATCGGCGTTAACAGATCTCGTCGGTCGGGAACCGTTCCGGAGCGACGAGCCGCAAGCTCGGGAAATAGGTGCGGACACGATCACTCCCTGCGCGTCAGAGCCATAATTTCTTCCGTCGTCACCTGCACATCGCCGCTGAACGTCAGTTGGATGCCGCGTGCGACCATTTCGCGTTCGCCTCCAGAACGGCATCTGTCAAGCCCTTCCAGCTGCAGGCCGTGCTGCGTGTCGAGTTACGGGGGCACCGTTCTGGGGCGACCGGGCACAGCCCAGGACGTACATCCGAAAGCGGCTGCACCCGATCGAGTTGCCGCTATTGGGCCGGGAACACCTTGAGCGGCCGAGCGAACAAGAGGGCCATCCGGCCGCACACGAGCAGAAGTAGCGCCCAGACCACGATCGGAAGTCGCGACGCGCCCGTCACCGGTAAGGAGGTCGGCTGCGCAAAGACCGCAGACCCCGCCGCGAATGGCGGATTGGGTGCGCCTGCGACCGGGGTAAGTGAGCTCGCGGCGATTGTGGTCGTCGTGACGGACCCGGCTGTCGTC
>JANOKQ010000641.1:0-3635 GCA_031419375.1 Acidimicrobiaceae bacterium | reverse complement strand
GGCTGCAGGCATCCGTCGAGCGGTTGTCGATCGCTTATCGCGAGAAGGCTGCGCTGATCTCGTCGCTGTCGCACGATCTGCGCACCCCGCTGGCGGCGCTGCGAATCATGGCCGAGTTGCTCGCCGATGATGCTGCGCTCTCGCTGGACCAGCGAAGCGATGTTGCCAACCGGCTGCTCGCCGAGGCGAAACGGACCGAGGGCGTACTGGCCGACATGGTCGTGTCCGAACGAACGATCTCCGGCCTGATCTCGCCGCGCCGTGGACCGGTCGAGATGACCCAGGTGGCCCGCCGGGTCGTGGCCCGTTACCTCGATCCATTTCACCGCATCGAGATGGTCGCCGGCGCGCAGGACGCAACGGTGATTGCTGACGATGCGCTGCTCGATCGAATGCTCGACAACCTCGTGGCGAATGCGTTTCGGCACACGCCGACCGGCACCGAGGTCACCGTCGGTGTCACTGCCTCTGACCACGACGTGGAGATCATCGTCGATGACAACGGCCCCGGGGTGCCCGACCAGATGAAAGACCTCGTGTTCGAACCGTACGTGCGCGCCGGCCGTCTCGATCGGCCCGGCTCCGGGGTCGGGTTGTTCCTGGTACGCCAGTTCGCCGGCTTTCACGGGGGCACCGCGGTGTGTCTCGATCGCCCCGGTGGCGGTGCTCGCTTTGTGGTGCGGATCCCCCGTTCTGCCGAGGCTCGCGCGGCCTCCGGTCCCCCCTGAGTGCCGCGGGCGGTACGCTGGCAGCTCCCTTTTCGTCGGCGCGGCCCCCGCGCGCCGCAGTGCACCTGGAGCTACCACCGATGCGGATCTCGCTTGCCGACATGCTCGCCACACACGACATCATCCTCGCCGATGGAGCGACAGCCACGAACTTCTTTCAGCGCGGTCTCGAGAGCGGGTACCCGCCAGAGCTGTGGAACGTCGAGCACCCCCACCAGCTGACCCGGTTGCATCAGGAGTTCGTCGATGCCGGCGCCGATCTGATCCTGACCAACTCCTTCGGCGGTACCCGCCAACGGTTGAAGCTGCACAAGGCCGATGACCGGGTGTTCGAGCTGGCCGAGGCGGCAGCAAAGATCGCCCGCGCCGTGGCTGATGCTGTCGACCGTCCGATCGTGGTGGCCGGCTCGGTGGGCCCGACGGGGGAGCTGTTCGAGCCGCTCGGCGCACTCACCCACGACGTTGCCGTGGCCAGCTTTCGCGAGCAGATCGAAGGGCTCATCGCCGGCGGGGCCGATGTCGTCTGGATCGAGACGATGTCGTCGGTGGAGGAGGTCCGCGCTGCTGCCCAGGCGGCAATCGATGTCGGTGTGCCGTACACCGCAACGTGGTCGTTCGACACGGCCGGGCGGACGATGATGGGCCTGATGCCCGATGCCATCGTTCATGTGTTCGATGGCCTGGCGGTTCCCCCGCTGGCGTTCGGCGCAAACTGCGGCGTCGGCGCGAGCGACATCCTGGTAACGGTGTTGACGATCTGTGGTGGCCCGCCGCTGCACCCCGAGGGCCAGGCACCGATCATCGTCAAGGGGAACTGTGGGATTCCCCAGTTCCACGGCACCGAGATCGTGTACTCGGGTACACCGGAACTGATGGCCCGGTACGCGCAGATGGCGGTCGCCGCGGGCGCTCGAATCGTCGGTGGATGTTGTGGAACCTCGCCGGAGCACCTCGCGGCGATGCGGCGGGCCATCGACACGCGCGTCCCGACCGCACCCCCGACGATCAGCGAGATCGTCGACGCGATCGGGCCCTTGGCGAACGCCGTGCCGAGCGACTTGGGCGATGGTGACCGTGTCCGTCGACGAAGTCGCCGCGGCGAGTGAGTGAGCGAGCGAGCACCGCCGGATGATTCAGTCGTCGGGACGGTAGCGGCGGGTCGACTTGCGGTCGGAGATGCGCCGCTTGTCGTCGAGTCGGCGCCGCACCGACGCACGCGTCGGGCGCGTTGGCCGCCGATCGATCGGGGCAACCGCAGCCGCTTCGAGACGCTCGCCGAGTCGGCGTAAGGCCTCGCTGCGGTTGCGGAACTGGGACCGTTGACTCGACACGACGACGCGGATCTCCTCGCCGCCCTGTTCGAGCAGCAGCCCGCGGATACGTTCGCTGGCCACCACGAGGCGAACGTCGCAGCGCAGGTCGACCTTGGTCGACGACGTGTTCACGTGCTGGCCCCCCGGTGCCGACGAGCGCGAGAACCGAATGGTGAGCGCGTCAGCAGGCACGACGATTCCGGACCGGGTGGTGAACCCATCCCGTGTCGCCGATGCGGTGTCGTCTCCCATAGGTCAAGCCTGCCAGGTCCCACCCCGAGACCGGGCACGGGTTTACAGCTGCCCGGCGCGGTGCTCGCCGCGCAGCAGCGGGAACCCGCCGAGGCGCTCGAGTGCCGACACGGTCGAGCGCATCGCGGCGGCGGGAACCGGCCGGCTGATGAGGTAGCCCTGGGCCTTCATGCAGCCGAGTTCGCTCAGTACCCGCATCTGCTCCAGTGTCTCCACCCCCTCGGCGACCATGTCGAGGCCGAGTGATGTGCCCATCGCCACGATCGTGCGCACCAGTGCCCGGTCGCTGGGGTTGTCGGCAACACCCTGCACGAACGCTCGGTCGATCTTGATCCGTTGCAGCGGGAATCGCTGCAGCAGCGACAACGACGAGTAGCCGGTGCCGAAGTCGTCGAGTGCCACGCGCACCCCGAGTGCCTTCATCTTCCCGAGGGTGGCCAGCGCGAGCTCGGGATCGGAAATCATCACGCTTTCGGTGATCTCGATCCACAGCAGGCCGGGGTCGATGCCCGAGCGGGTGAGCGCCTCGCTGACCACGGATGGCAGGTTGGGGTCGGCGAGTTGGCGTGGCGACACGTTGACCGACATGGTCGCATGCGGGCTACACACACCGACATCGATCCATCGGCGCAGTTGGGTGAGCGCCTCGAGTAGCGCCCATGCGCCGATTGGGACGATGGTGCCGGTCTCTTCGGCGATCGGGATGAACTCGGCCGGGGACACGATCGTGCCGTCGGATTGCTGCCAGCGCATCAGCGCTTCGAAACCGACAACTTCACCGGTGTTGATCTCGAGGATCGGCTGGTGGAACATCCGTAACTCATGACGGTCGAGGGCGCGGTACAGCGCCGTCTCGACCGCCAGGCGATGGGCGATTCGCTCGTGCATCGATTCGTCGAAGAACGCAATGCAGTTGCGCCCGGAAGCCTTGGCGCGGTACATGGCCGTGTCGGCGTGGCGGAGCACATCCTCTGGCTTGGCAGCGATGGAATCGATCGAGGCAACGCCAATGCTGGCGGTGACGAACACGTCGCCCTGCGCCAGGGCGATCGGTTCGCGGAACACCGCCATGAGTCGCTCGGCCAGACCTGACGCTGAACCCAGTGACGCCGACGTTGGGTCGAGCACGACGTATTCGTCGCCCGACAATCGTGCGACCATCGCCTCCGGCGGCGCGGCACCGATCAGCCGTTCGGCGACGATGCGTAACACCTCGTCGCCGGCGGCATGGCCAAGGCTGTCGTTGATGTTCTTGAACCGGTCGAGGTCGACGTAGAACAACGTTGGTTCGCGGTCAGGCCGCCAGGCGTCGTCGACGTACGACGAGATGCGATCGAGCAAC
>JANOKQ010000640.1:0-2101 GCA_031419375.1 Acidimicrobiaceae bacterium | reverse complement strand
CGACAGGTCGACGTGGCGCAGAATCGTCGTGTGACCGTATCCGGCGCTCACCCCTGAGAGCTGCGCAGCGGCGGGAGCCTCAACGGTGGCGGTGCTGAGCGTCGCATTCATGGGGCCACCGTCGTCGTTGCCAACTCTTCTGACCCGAGGTACGCATCACGCACGATGCTGCTCGCCGCCACCGCGGCCGGCTCACCCTCGAACAGCATTCGGCCAAAGTCGAGGACATAGATGTAACTGCATACGTTCATGACCATCGACATGTCGTGCTCGACGAGCAGAATCCCGCACCCCCGCTGCTCGACCACAGTGCGGAGCACCTCACCGAACCTGGCCGTTTCGTTGCGATCCAGCCCCGACGAGGGCTCGTCGAGGAGCAGCAAATCGAAACGCCCGGCGAGGCAACGCGCCAATTCGACGAGTCGCCGTTCGCCGGTCGACAATTCGCCGGCCTGATTGCCCGCCAGATGGCTGACACCGCACATCGCCATAGCGTCGCGGGTGGCCTGCTGCGTGGTGCGCCACTCGGCACGAGGAGCGAACAGTTGGCGGACCAGGCGGGCACCGGCCAAAGCGGACTCGCTCCCCAGGGCAACGTTGTCGGCCACTGTCAGCGAGTCGGCCAACTCCATCCGCTGGAACGTGCGCCCGATACCCAGTCGACCGCGGGCCGCCGTTCCCAGTCGAGTGATGTCCTGACCGCGGAACGTCAAGCGGCCGCTGATGTTTCGGTTGATGCCGCTGACAGCATTGAACGCCGTGGTCTTTCCGGCCCCGTTCGGGCCGATCAATCCGGTGATCCGACCAACCGGGGCCGTGAATGACACACCATCGACGGCGCGCAACCCGCCGAATCGAACGACGAGGTCGGCGATCTCAAGGCCCGGTGCCCCGGTATCCGGCTGCCCGGTATCCGGCTGCCCGGGACCGGGCTGCCCAGGATCAGGCCGATGGGCGAGCGCCGTCTGGGAACCGACTATCGGCTCGATCGGCGATCGTCGCCCGGACCGCCCGGACCGCCCGGACCGCCCGAACACAGCCTGAAGCCGCGGTGGCATCGATGGGTGTCCACCCTGCAGCGCGACCATGATGGCGAAGATCCCGAACAACAGGTTCAGCACCTGCGGAGTGCGGTCGCCGCCGATATATCCGGGAATCACCGCGGTCATCCCCGCGAACACCGCGTACCACGGCTCACGGAATGGCGCGAGAGCGAGGATCGCAACGAGTACCAGCGAGTAGAAGGGCTGGAAGACGGCGGTACTTCCATCGACATTGGTCAGGGCAACGCCGTACATCGCCCCACCGATGGCGGCGATGAAGGCTGAAATACAGAACACGATGATCTTGGTGACGTTGGTCGACAGGCCGAGTGTCGACACGGCCGTCGGACTGCCCGACATGCCCCGCAGCATCCGGCCGAGACGCGACTGCGAGATCACCACGATCGCCAGCGAGGTGACGACCAAGATCGCGAGAATCACGTAGTAGCGAGTGGTCTGGCTGGTCGAACCGAACGGCGACGGCACCTTGCGGCCCCCGGCGAAGGTGAAGAACATCCAGTCCTGGGGGAAAAACAGTCGGGTCACCAGAATCCCGAAACCGAATGTGGCCAAGGCCAGGTACACCCCGTGAAGGCGGATCGCCGGTAGGGCCACAATCGCCCCGACCGGCACGGCGACGAGACCGGCGAGAACGAGCGCCACCACCCACGGAATCCCTGCTTCGATGGTGAAGCGGGAGAAGGCCAGCGCTCCGATCCCGGCGAACGTCGCATGGCACAGCGACACCTGCCCGCTGGTCTTGATCAGCAGCCCAAGCGACAGCATCAAGATCGCCGAGCAGAGGCCGAATGTATAAAATGACAGCTTCGTGCCGACGACGGAGGGCACGAGGACGAGCAACGCCAGCACGATGACTCCGACCCCGGCCCGCAGCGCGGGCGGCCCCGACCACTGCAGTGGTGGGCGGGCCTCGGCATCGGAACGTGGAGCCAGCTTGTGTTTCGGTATCAAGAGCAACACGATGAACAGCAGCAGGAATGGTAAGGCGTCCGACAGACCGCTGAGTGTTGTCCACTGCTGTTTGTTGACCTGAAATC
>JANOKQ010000639.1:0-5398 GCA_031419375.1 Acidimicrobiaceae bacterium | reverse complement strand
GCCGCTCGGTTCAATCAGGCAGGTCTGATGTTGGAGCGCAGCGGCTACATGTACGACGCGATCCGTTGCTTTGCCCGCGCCGGCGACTGGGCAGCCGTGAAGCGGTTGGCCAAGCCAGCCAATGAGGACTGGGGCCTGCCGACCGCGGCCTTGATCAACGATCTGCCACCGTCGATCGTGGCCGATGATCCGTGGTTGCTGCTGAGCCGGGCTCGCGCCGAACGATCGGCTGGCCGCTGGTCGGCTGCGATCGAGTCGTTCCACGCCGCCGAGGCCAAGGGCTTCGGCGGCGACTTCACGAACCAGTGCTGCGTCGAGCGAACCGAGTTGGCCTCGTGGCTCGATCCCTTCGCCCAGGCGCCCCCCGGGTGGGTGGCGCTGACGCAATCCGGGTGCCGTCGCGACCCGATCGTCGCGGCCAACGGTTTGGTCGGCCTCGGCGCGACGGGCATGCTGGCAGCGGCGGCCCTGCGTCTGCTCGGCGGAGATGCTGCGGCGGCCAAGGCGGCGGCCGAATGTGCGATCACCGACGAGTCGCTCGGACCAACTGGGACGAGTGCCGGATTGGCGCTGCTGGCGATCACGGGTCTCCTGATTGGGGAGGAGGGTGCGGACCGAACGTTGGACGAAGCTGAAAGCCTGGCCGATCGCTCGGGGTGTGGATGGGTGTCCCGCCTCGCTCGGGCAGCTATGTCGCTGACCAATCGGGCGCATGGCGTTGACGAAGCAGTCCGTGTTCGGGACCAGTGTGTCGGTGATGGTGATCCGTGGGGGGCAGCGGTCGCAGGGTTGTTTGCCGGGTTGGGAGCGGCGCGCCGCGGCCAACCGTGTTCGGAGCTCTGGGGACAGGTTGCGCGTGACTTTCGCGAGCTCGACGCCGGGGCATTGGAAGGTCTCTGCGCTGTCGTCGTCGCCGAAACCGATGACTCGGTCAGTCGAACTTCGGAGGCGATGGTACGGGCAGGCGGAATTGCAGCACTCGTGCCGCTGGTCAAGAACTTCATCGCACTGTGCCCGGGTGAACCTGCGTCGCTGTCGAGCGTGCCAGCTCAGCATCGACGCAACAACGAGCGTTCGCTTGAAGTTTGTTGCCTCGGTCGCTTCGACGTTCGGGTATTCGGGCGAGAGATCTCACTCGAAACGCTTCGCCCGAGGGCCCGGTCACTGTTGAAGATGCTTGCGATCCATCCCGAATCGGCCGTGCATCGCGAGACGATCGTCGAAGCCCTGTGGCCTGAGGGAGATGCCGCTGCAGGGATTCACAATCTGCAGGTCGCCGCCTCGGCGATCCGCAAGGTTCTGTCGGCGGCGGGTGTCGCCGAGAACCTTGGCATCCATCGCACGGGTGAGGCATACCGGCTGGTGCTCTCGGCCAGTGACTCGTGTGATCTTGGTCAGTTCCTCAGCGAGTCGAATGCAGCCAGGTCCGCGGCTTCGCACGGCGAGCACGAGGCCGCTACTGCGGCCGCAGCGCGGGCGCTCTCGCTCTATCGTGGTGAACTTCTTGCCGAGGACGGTCCGCTCGAATGGGTCGAGGCGCAGCGCATCTGGGTGGCGGCACTGCGTGAGTCGATGGCGGCGATCGTCGCCGGCGGGCACGTTCGAGCCGAACGGTACAGGGAGGCGGTCGACGTGTGTGAGGCAACCCTCCTCGACCGACCGTACGCCGACGAGCTCTGGCGGCACCTGATATCGGCGAATCGGGAACGCGGTGATCTGGCCGCCGCCGGCTGGGCCCAAACCCGCTACCACCGAGTGCTGGCGGAGCTCGATGTGTGAACCGCAACAGGATCGTGCCAGGGTGACCTCGGTGTCGACGCGGGCGATCGGTGCCGCGATCATGCTGCTCGTCGCGGCGATCGTGGTCGTCGACGGCGGTACCTCCACCGCCGCGACACCGCCTGCCGAGCTGATGACGATCGTCCCGCCGGCCGAGGCCGGGTCGTCGTCGTCGTCGAGCATCTCCCTCGATGGCGGTCTCGTCGGATTCGACCATCGCGATTTCAGCGAGCCCGAACTCGTCCGGGTGCGCAATCGATTCACCGCCCAGACGGAGGCAATCACGCCGGCCAACCTCTATCGGTACGACATGGTGATGAGCAGAGATGGGTGCCACGTCGCCCATCTCGGCCGCTTCACCCTCAACGACGGTCTGGACTACTCCGGCGAAAGCGTCGTCGTGACCGACCGCTGCACCGGATCGCCGGAGCTCCAGATCTTCTCGCAGTCGAGGGCGCAGTCGGCCGGTCGGTTCCGCGATCTCGTCATCTCGGCGCACGGTCGATACGTCGCGCTTCACGACTCGTCGACCACCATGATCCTGCGCCTCGACCGCGATACCAACGGCAACGGCGTGCTCGACGATTCAGCGCTCGATGTCGTTCAAACTGGTTTTCAAGCGTTCACCGCATCGCTCGGCGACGAGTCCCTCACCCATCTGGTCGCCATCTCGGCGGTCGCGCCGGGGAACACCGTGGCCCAGGTGTATCTGTGGGATCCCACCCGCGCCGCGGGTGACCCAGCGGCACTCATGCTCGTGAGCGCCAATGACGGTACGACGACCCCGCTCACCGGTGTGGCGTCGTTCGCCCCGTCGATGACACCCGACGGACGGTATGTGGCGTTCGTGTCCTCTACCCCTGGTTTCATCGGCGGGGCCGGGACGGTGGCAGCCACCGACCATGTTCTGGTGCGCGACGCAGCCGCCAACCGCACCGCTGTGGTCAGCCGGAATGCGGCCGGAGTCAGGGGAAATGGGCGTTCCATCTCTCCGTCGATCAGCGCTGACGGCACCCAGATCGCGTTTGGCACCACGGCCACCGATCTGATGACACCGGGAATCGGCGGGATCTACAGCACAGTTCCCGCGACATTCGCAACGTCACTCGATGTGGTCGTGGCCCGCTCGACAGCTGGGTTCTACGGATCGATTGCGTTCGACCGGGTGTCGTTGAAACCCAACGGGGATCCGGTCGACCCGAAGATGGCCGGCATGTTCATGGGCCAGCCGGCGATCTCGTCGAACGGCAGATGGGTTTCGTTCACCTCGGCGTTCAACGCCGAACTTCAAACCGGGGCAACCTCGACAACCGCGACCGACAGGACGACCAAGGTGTACGTGATCGGCCGGCCGACCTCGGTCGGGATCGCTCCGCTGGACTTCGGCGGGGTGCAGATCGGCACGCCGTCGGGGGTGCAGTCGGTGAACGTCACGAACTCCGGCATCTCCAGCTTCTTACCGGCGTCGATCACGACCACCGGCACCGAGTTCAGCGTCGTGCCCGGCGGCAGTTGCGCTCCGAACGTCTGGCTGTCGCCCGGGCAGTCGTGCACCGTCGCCGTGCGCTTCACCCCGGCCGCAGTGGGCCCCAGGTCCACCACCCTCACGATCGCCGAGAACGGGTTCGGGTTTCAAGCCATGTCGGCGTCCGGCCCGCTCTCCGGCACCGGTACCGCCGTTCCGGTCGTCACCACGACGACGTCCTCCACCACGGTGACGACTGCGCCGCCGACGGTCACCACCACGACGGCGCCGCGAACCACCACCACGACGGTGCCGAGGCAGGCTGCGCTTACGATCTCGCCGAACCCGGCTTCGTTCGGCAGTTCCGTGGTCGGTGGCACCAGCCAGGTGCTCGAGTTCGTCGTGACGAGCAACGGGAACCGCTCGGCGCCGATCACCGACGTGTCGCTGTCGGGACCCAACGCCGGCGATTTCACGATCGTCACGAACGACTGCGCAGGTGCCAACCTCCCACCCGGGGGAAGCTGCGGTGTGTTCGTGACGTTCACCCCAAGCGACGTCGGCGTGCGCACCGCAGTCCTCTCCGCTGGGTCGCCGGTCGGCACCGCAACATCCGACCTCGACGGGACCGGAAACGACCAGCCGAACCTCCGCCTGTTGCCGAACGTCGTTGCGCTCGGAGCGGTGACCACAGCTGTCGGTGCCGGGTTCCCGCCCAATCAGCCGGTGCAACTGCAGTGGGCGCTCGACACCACGAGAACGTTCACGGGTACGGCCGATGCAGCGGGCAACTTTGCGATCCAAGTCCCGGTGCGGCTGGACGAACAGACGGGACCGCGAACGATGAACGCTGTCGATCAACCGGGCGCGTACTCGGGGGTGACGACACCATGTCTCGTCGTCGACACCAGCATGCAGCCCTCCGCCGGGCAGAACCCGGCGCTGCCGAACTTCCCGTCGCTCATCGTTCGCGGCTGACGCCGGACGGCTCCGCCCGTTCCCTACTGCTGGAAACCGGCTAATGACACTGCGTCGACACACTGCGCGGCACCGGGTCCGGGGAGGGTGCAGGTGATCGTCACCGTCAACTGCTCGCCTCCTTTGACGATCAGCGGGGAAATGGTGTGCAGGTCGTGTAGGCGGAAGTTCTCGAGGCTGAGCTCCCACAGCACCGTGGTGCCCCGCGAGACGGTCAACCGTCCGGTGTCGCCCTGGGGGTTCTGGAACACGACATCGGTCAGCGCGAAGGTCTGATCGGTGGGAACGGTGTAGCTCGCGCTCGGTGCCGTCCCCGTCTGGACTTCCAGTCGGATGTCGAATGGCTCACCGAACGGCGACGCGCTCGAACCGGCACCCGTGTCGGTGCCAGTCCCCGCGCCGGGCACCGTCGTCCCAGTGGTCGGGGCGGGTGTCGTGGTCGTGGTTGTCGGACCGCCGCCGCCGCCTCCACCTCCACCGCCGGCTTCTCCCGGTTCGGCAAGCTCGGGAATGCTTGCCGCATCGAGACGGCTGTCGATCGGCTGGATGGCCTCGCGCGCCGAGGATTTGATCTCCGGCTTGACCAGCGCGAACCACAACACCACGAGGAGCAACAGCACAACCAGTACGGCAAGAACGGCCTTCCAGAACCACTTCGGCAGCACCGGCACCTGGACCATCGTCGCGTCCACCATCACCGGCGGGTGCCCCGGCTCGTCGGCGCAGACACTGAATGGCAGCGTCTTGTTCGGACCCCTCCAGAAGTATCGGGCGGGCCTCACCTTGACCTTGACGAACTGCGCCGTCCCGGGATCGACCGTCAGATGGGCCGGCACGAACTCGAACCCCAGCGTCCCTTCCGGATCGAGACCGGAGAGGGCAACGTTGATCGGACCGTTACCGCGATTGTCGACGGCAAGGTCGTGAGTCGCCGAGCGCTTGCCCTTCGATGTCCGCGGGATCAGTTCAGCCGAACGGTCGTCGTAGGGCAACACGTCGATCACGCCTTCTTCGACCGACGACCCGTGCGGGTCCTCGTGCGAACTGGCCCGCACCGCGAACGTGGTGCGGCCCGCGGGGATCGAGGAGATCTTGGCTGGCCGGAAGACTACCTCGACGTTCTGCTCCGCGCCCGGGAACAGCGAGATCGACGGTGGCTCAACGGCCGCCCAGGAG
>JANOKQ010000638.1:0-5275 GCA_031419375.1 Acidimicrobiaceae bacterium | reverse complement strand
GCAGCGGCGGGCGATGCAGTTCGCCGATGTGGGCGTGCGCGACCTGAGCTTTGATCGGCTCGTCACATTTGGCGCCTACGAGACCCTCGTCACCGAGCGAATCCTCGAAAACGGCTATCCCCGTGAACGCGTGATCAACCTCGGCGACGAGCACCATCCGTCGCTCGACGAGATCGTCGACCGGATGATCCTGCAGCAGCCCACCTCCCATGTGCTGGTGGTGGGGTTCGTCAACATCCACACCCACCAGGCCGAACAGATGCTCGAGTACTTCGAGACCGTGGCCGAGCCATGGGTGCAAGTCGGCGCCGATGCATGACTATCTCTTCTCCGTCGAGGTGGTGCGGTTCGCCTTCATCGCCGGAGTCGCCATCTCGATGATGCTGTACGAGCGTCGCCACCTGACGACCGGTTCGATCGTAGTGCCCGGCTACCTGGCGATTTTCCTGGTCTTCCCCAGCGTCATTGCGGCAACGCTCGTCAACGCGTTCGCCTCGTACGCGTTCGTCAACAAGTTGCTCCCGCGCTGGGTACTGCTCTACGGACGCACCAAGTTCACGGTGCTCGCCGTCGTGTCGATCGCGATCCAAGCGGTGATGCTGAAGCTCTCCCCGTCGGGGCCATGGTTGTGGGAGGACGACGTGCCACTCATCGTCGGTGTCGGCTACGTGATCCCCGCATTGATTGCCCACGACATGGGCCGCCAGGGAATCGTCAAGACGATGAAGTCGATCGCGATGGCAGCGGGCCTCGTCGCGATCCCGATCGTGTTCGCGTTGTTGATCGGCCTGCCGGGCGTGAACGACCTCTCACCGCTCGAGGGCTTCGGCGAGAGGCACCTTGCGGCGAGCTGGGTACCCGTTGCGATCCTGCTGTCGGCGGCAGCCTCCTGGGGGGTGGCCACCAACTACGGGATGCGTTCCGGCGGCTTTGTCGGCGGGGCGTTCGTGGCCGTCTTCACTGCCGATCCGTGGCAGATCGCCCTGGCCCTGGGCGGCGCGTTCGCCACCTACCTGGTGGTGACGAAGCTGCTGATGCCGCGGCTGATCCTGTTCGGCCGCCGCAAGTTCGCGACGATGCTGATGGTGTCGTCGTTGATGGTGTGGACCGCGCTGTGGTTCGGCGATGAAGTGTTGTCGCTGTCGGTGTCGAACCACATGCGCGTGTCGTCGCTGGCGCTCACCCCGCTGTTCCTACCCGGCATGTTGGCCAACGACATGCAACGAACCAGTCCCCGCCGCGTCCTGCTGGGGTTGTCGCTCGCAGCCGGGTTCGTGCTGACGACCACCTGGTGGATGTACGCCACGGTGCACCGGTTGCACGAGCCGCTTGTGGTGAGGTTCATGGCGCTGGCCCTGTTCGGGTTCATCTTCTGGCCGCAGCTCAGCAAGCGACCGAAGGTGCTCTCCGGGCAGATCACCGCTGCGCTCGGCGAACGACTCCGACCGCTCCGTCCGTCGCTTGTCGTCGAGCACCTGCTTTCCGCCTTCTACGCGCAGCGTCTCACCAATGGTTCGCTCGCTGTCTCCGGCTCGGGCGCGGGGGTCGCGTCGGCGGCCTGGTCGTCGGGCGGGTACCAGCAGTGGCGCGCTGCGCATGAACACGTCGCTGTCGACGCCGAGCAGTGGCTGGAGTCCGAGCTCGGCCAACCGCGTCGTCGGAACGTTCGCCTGCTTGGCACCGGAGCTCGACCGATGAGCGCCCGCCCGGCCGCAGCACCGCAATCGCTACCGGGGGCGACTGACGACTACACCCGTGAGGCGGCGGAACTTCTCAGGTGAGGGTGAGCTCAGCTACAAGTTCTTCGTTGATACGGGATGGTCTTCTGGTTGTGTGATCACCCGTGACCATCGAGCGTGTGAGTGGGGCCGAGCCAGGCGTGAGCGGTCGCGGGGCTGAACCGACCGGTGCTCAGTAGGCTGGCTAACCTATGTGTGGGATCATCGGAGTCGTCAGTCGGCCATCGACGCGAGCGGTGCCCCCTGACGCTGCGCTGCTCGCCTTGCTGGACGATGCCGTCGCCTCGCCCACCATTCTGGGGAGCATTGCCCCCAGCGTGGAGTGCGACCGTCTGCTGCGCGGTGTTCCCGGAATGCATGCCCTCGTCGGCCGCCACGGTCTCGTCGCCTCGATCACAGCCAGGTTGGATCAGCTCGATGCCCGTGTCGCCGCGGAGGAGTTGCGCTTGGAACGCGGCGAGGGGCTCGACCCCGATGAGGTCGAGCGTGCCAGCGCCACGCTCATCGCCATGCGCGACGCCATCTGGGCGATCCGTAACGACCGCATCCGTACCGCTGGCGAGGTTGGTCGATTCGTTGGCAGCGATGGCGGTGATGCCGCGATCGCCGGGTACTTTGCTGTGCAGATCGCCCTGTCGGCGCTCGACCGGCTCGAGGTCCGCGGCCGCGATTCTGCCGGCATCCACCTGTCGGTGTGGGGTCACGAACTCGCCGCCGACGACGCCGCGGTGGTGTCGTTGTTGCACAAGCGGATGTTCGATCCGTTGTTCCAGAACGGCTCGGCTCGACTCGTCGACGGCTGCTTCAGCTTCGTGTACAAAGCTGCCGCCGAGATCGGCGAACTTGGCGACAACTCCCGCGCGCTGCGCGCCGGTGTGCATGGCGACGCCCTACTGCGGCACGTGCTGGCCCAGTCCGGAACGCGCGTCACGGTGCTTGGGCATACCCGCTGGGCCAGTGTCGGCATCATCAGCGAACCCAACTGTCATCCGCTCAATTCCGAGGAGTTGGAACGTGTTGGCGATGAAGCCGACGGGCCCTACGTGGTGGCTGCGCTGAACGGTGATGTAGACAACCACGCCGACATCCGGGCGCAGTACGGATTGCGCATCCCTGGGCCGATCACCACCGATGCCAAGGTCATTCCCGCGGTGATCTCGCGGCTCGCGGCCGCTCAGACTTCGGGTGATCTCACCGAGGCCTTCCGCCGCACGGTCGCTGGATTCGATGGCAGCGTTGCGATCGGTGCTGCGATCACGGCACGTCCGGATTCGATGTACCTTGCACTGCGCGGCAGCGGCCAGGCCCTGTACGTGGGGCTCGCCGACGACTGCTTCATCGTGGCCAGCGAGCCGTACGGGGTCGTCGAGGAAACAGACCGGTTCGTGCGCGTCGACGGCGAAACTGCCTCGGAATCCGGCAGCCGTGGGCAGGTGTTCATCCTCGACGGCTCACTGGCCGGCGAGCTCACGGGTATCAGGCGGATGGCCTACGACGGAACGGATCTGCCCATCGACGAGGCGCAGGTGGCCACCGCCGAGATCACCACCCGCGACATCGACCGCGGTGACGCCCCGCACTTCTTGCTCAAAGAGATCCACGAGGCACCCGACAGCTTCCGCAAGACCCTGCGCGGCAAGATCGCCGGCACCGATGACAGCTTGTACGTGGTGGTCAGCGACCGGGTCCTGCCCCCTGATGTCCGCACCCGGCTGGCCAATGGCTCGATCACGAAGGTGCGTGTGATCGGCCAGGGAACCGCGGCGGTGGCCGGACGCAGCATGTCCGAAATCCTCGATGCGCTGTGTGGCGGTGTCCTTGATGTCGATCCGATCACGGCCACCGAGCTAAGCGGTTTCGCGTTGCGGCTCGACATGAGCGACACCTTGATCGTTGCCGTCAGCCAGAGCGGGACCACCACCGATACCAACCGCACCGTCGATCTGGCCCGGGGCCGTGGTGCTGCCGTGTTGGCGATCGTGAACCGCCGCAACAGCGACCTGACCGACAAAGCCGACGGGGTGATGTACACCAGTGACGGACGTGACGTGGAGATGAGCGTTGCGTCGACGAAGGCGTTCTACGCGCAGGTGGCTGCGGGCGTGTTGCTGGCGTGTGCGATCAGCGTGGCTGCCGGGCTCGGCACCGATCGGCGCCGCCACGAACTGCTGGCCGCGTTGCGCGAGATCCCCGATGCGTTACGCAAGGTGATCGCGAATCGCGATGAGATCGCCGATGTGGCCCGCCGGTTCGCCCCGTCGAAGCGCTACTGGGCCATTGTCGGCAACGGTCCCAACGTCGTTGCTGCCGAGGAGATCAGGATCAAGCTCAGCGAGCTCTGCTACAAATCGATCGCGTGTGACATCACCGAGGACAAGAAGCACATCGACTTGTCGAGTGAGCCGCTGATCCTGGTATGTGCGGCTGGACTGGTGGGCGGTACCGCCGACGACGTGGCCAAGGAGGTGGCCATCTACAAAGCGCACAAGGCCACGCCGATCGTCATCGCGACCGAGTCCGACGAGCGGTTCGCCGTTGCTCCGGCGGTCATCTCCGTTCCCGCGGTGGACTCAGCGCTTGCGTTCGTGCTCTCAGCGATGGTCGGCCACCTGTTCGGCTACGAAGCTGCGTTGGCAATCGACGGATCGGCCCGCCCGTTGCGCGAGGCGCGTGAGACCATCGAGAATGCCCTCGTCCAAGAACAGGGTGCCGACGCCATCTTGCGGCGGGTGCGTCAGGACATCCGCCCGTGTAGCGAGCGCTTCCTCGACGGATTGCGGGGCGGAACCTACGACGGTCATCTCGAAGCCTCCACCGCCGTACGCGTGGTCGGTTTCCTGCGCGATCTGGCCAGCGAATCACCGCTGGAGGAGTATCAACGGATCACGGGTGCTGTCGCCACACCAAGCGGTTTCATCGACGACCTGGCGGCGGCGCTGACCCGCGCCATCGAAGAACTCACGCGGCCCGTCGATGCGATCAAGCATCAGGCCAAGACCGTCACCGTCGGCATCAGCCGCAACGACGAAGGTGTGCTCGATCGCCCCCTCGTTCAGGCAGTACTGGCCAGCGGTGCCGGGCGCGACCGGCTCACCTACCACACGCTCAAGGTGCTGGCCGATCTTGATCCGGCGGTGGCCTCGGTCACCGGCTTCACCCGGTACCGCATCGATGGTGATCCGGCTCACGATGCCAGCATTGCGATCGTTGATCGGGGCGGTATCTCCAACGGTGTCCCCAGTCGCGTCGAGCGTCACTCGCAGCTCGTCGGTACCAAGCGCCGCGTCGCCAGCGAGCGCGAAGTGTTGGTCGCTCGCGGTCGCAGCGACAAGCGGCTGCTGATCTTCGTGCCCGAAGTGAAGTCGGGTGTGTGCACGGGGATCACCCTGTTGCACGTCACCTTCCACGATCGGTTGCCGGCGCCGGTGATGCGCGGAGTGCTCCAGGGCTACGACCACCGCTACGACCGCCTTGTCGACTGGGTGTCCGAGACCGAGACGGTGTTCCGTGACGACCGGCTGGCCGAGCTTGGCGTG
>JANOKQ010000637.1:0-2442 GCA_031419375.1 Acidimicrobiaceae bacterium | reverse complement strand
GCTCATCTCGCGGAGCCCGGCAGCGCGGGCGGGGTTACCGCGCACCGTTGCGAAGCCCGTCAACGAGAAGGAGACCGTCGCTTGGACAGCACCCGATGTCGACCGCTTTCTTGATGCGACCGCGGAGCATCGCTGGGCGATCGCGTTCCGGCTCGGCGTGCTCTACGGATTGCGTCGAAGCGAAGTAATCGCGCTGCGTTGGGATGATGTCGACGTCAAGGCAAACACGTTGCGGATCGACGAGAGCCTGGTGGCGACGAACCACGGGGGCAGCGTGGAGCAACGCCAAGAACGAACGATCTCGACGAGTGATCCCGATCGACGCCGAGACGATGCGCGTGATCGCCCGCCGCCGCGCCGAACAGGCTGCCGAACGCCTCGCCGCCGGTGCCGAGTGGGAGAACAACGATCTGATCATTGCCACCCGTTCCGGTCGCTTGGTGTTGCCACGATCGTTTGATCGATCCCTCGCCCTCGTCATCGACAAGGCCGGACTACCGAGGTTGACGAGCCACGGTTTGCGTCACACCGCAGCCACCCATATGGTGCAAGGCTCGAACGACCTCGGCGAGCTGAGAGCGATCGCCGACATCCTCGGCCACAGTCCCGAAATGCTGATGAACACCTACGCCCACGCTTTGCCGAGCAGCCAAGCAGCCGTGGTCGACAGGCTGACCCGGTCGGCTCGTTCGCAGTGACACTCAGCCCGGTGGACTCCGAGGATCCGGTGCCCCGTCGAGTGTCGCGTCGAACCGGCGATAGTGGACAGCTGATGACCCGTGCGACGGCGTTCTTATCGGCTACGTCGCCTCGTACGCCGAACGCGCGGAGCGTGTCGGCGATCACGATCACCTCCTGGCGGCCGTCGGGCTTGACGCCGAACTGCGCGATCAGTGCGAGGTTGTCGACGATGAAGGACACGGTGGCCGCGTCGAGTGTCGCCTCCGGGTCGAAGGTCCCACACCGACGAGGCGAATGAGGACGTAGCCCGACGAGGCCACCGTCACGCTGCGCTGCGGCAGTAGCACGACGATCGGACCGGCACCTCGGAGCGTGCGAGCGCCTGGGCGAGCAGCGCCTGCACGTGCGGCCGCTCGACCGTCTCGCCTCGGGCACCGAGGCATTCGTCGAGTCCGTGCAACGACCAAACGTTGCGAGGGTGCTGGACGGCACGCGGCAGCGTGTCGTCGAGGCCGAGGTCGGCGCGGTAGATTGCCTCCGCCCCGACATGACGGCCCTGGTCCAGCAGCAACGCAGCCAGTGCGTGGCGCGGTGGCTGCATCCAACCCCACGGCTCGTCGTACAGGAGTTCGTCAGACGCGACAACTGCGTCGCGCAGGTGGTCGAGCCCTTCGTCGATGTGGCCCGACTTGTAGGCGAGCTCGCCCTGGGCCATGTGTTCGGCGATCACCAGCACTCTTTCGGCCGGATTGTTGAACATGTAGCGGGTCTCCTGGACTGCCGCGCGAGCAGGGTGGAAAAGGTCGATCTCCGCCTCGGCATCCGCGATCCGGCCGAGATTCGCCAACGCCACGGCGCGCGCGTAGCGCTGCAGCGCGGTCGTGAAGCTGAAGAGCTCGGCATCGTCGGGCAACGGCTCGTCGAGGATCTCCTGCCACATCCCGAAACGGATCAGCACGTGCAGCCGGATGCCCCAGAACGCCTCGAAGAAATCCGGGAGGAAGGCCACCGTCTCGACCGGAAGCAGCTGCCGCAACGCGTCGGCTGCGGCGAGCGCCTGCGACTTCCGGCCAATGAACATCGCACCGTACGCGACGAAGTGGACGTTGTGGATCCGATAGAGGGTGTAGAAGTTCGCGCTCCCGGCATAGTCCTCGAATTTGCGATCGACCACCGCTGCCCGCTGATTGCGAGTGATCACGTTGTGATAGTCGCCGCAGAGCACGTCGATGTGGGTCGCCATGTGTTGCAGATGACCGCTGTCGGGGACGATCTCGCAGAGACGATCACCATGACTGAGTGCGAGCTCCGGCCACGGTGACATCTCCATGAGATGGATGTACAGGTGAAGGAGCCCAGGGTGGTCCCAGGCCCCAGGCGTGTCGGCGAAGGCACGCTCGAGCGCCGCGCGTGCCTCCTCGGTCGACGCGCCATCCGCCGGCGTCCGCGTCGGGAGGTCCCACAGGAGCCAGGGAGTTCGGTTCATGCCGGCTTCGACGAACACGGCCACCGCTTCGAGATCGTCCGGATGTGCCTCGTACACCGGGCGCATGGCGTCGGTGAAGGCGTCGTTCCACGGCCCGAAGTCCTCAATCTCGGGATCGGTCGGGTATCGCGCGGCAAGTGCCCGGATCATGGCCGTCTCGACCGGCGACAGCCCCGGCACGGCCTGCGCCGTGTCGAGCGCCGTGTTCGACTCGGTCAGCGCGGCCGCCTTCTCGTCGGGCTCGAAGAGGTCCCACGGCTTGTTGTAGTTCGGCC
>JANOKQ010000636.1:0-3337 GCA_031419375.1 Acidimicrobiaceae bacterium | reverse complement strand
CCGCCGTCGGCGCGCGTCGTCGATCTCGCCAAGCGGGCGGAGCAGTACGGCTTCTCGCATGTGTGGACGTTCGACTCGCACATCCTGTGGGAGGAGCCGTACGTCATCTACAGCCAGATCCTGGCCGAGACGCGCAACGTCATCGTCGGCCCGATGGTGACCAACCCGGCAACGCGCGACTGGACCGTGACCGCCAGCTTGTACGCCACCTTGAACGAGATGTTCGGCAATCGCACCGTGTGCGGGATCGGCCGTGGCGACTCGGCCGTGCGGGTCACCAATGGCGCGCCCACCACCCTGGCCACGTTGCGCGAGGCCGTGCACGTCATCCGCGAACTGGCCAACGGGCGCAGCGTTTCGTACAAGGGTTCGGAATTGCGTCTGCCGTGGGCGGCGCGCAGCGAACTCGAGGTGTGGGTGGCTGCGTACGGGCCGAAGGCGCTGGCGCTCACCGGTGAGGTCGGCGACGGGTTCATCCTGCAGTTGGCCGACGCCTCGATTGCCGAGTGGACCATCAGCGCGGTCCGCTCCGCGGCGGTCGCTGCGGGCCGTGCTGCACGCGACGTCACGATCTGCGTGGCCGCGCCGGCCTACGTCACCGACGGTACGCCGGAAGGGTTGGCCCATGGCCGCGAGCAGTGCCGCTGGTTCGGGGGCATGGTCGGCAACCACGTGGCCGACATCGTCGCCCGTTACGGGGCCGACGATTCGTCGATCCCGCAGGCGCTCACCGATTACATCAAGGGCCGCCAGGGCTACGACTACAACGAGCACGGCCAGGCCGGCAACACCCACACCTCGTTCGTGCCCGACGAGATCGTCGACCGGTTCTGCATCGTCGGCCCGCCCGAGGTGCACGTCGAGCGGATGAAGCAGTTGCAAGCACTCGGCGTCGACCAGTTCGCGATCTACCTCCAACACGACGACAAGGATCACACCCTGCAGGCCTACGCCGACCATGTGATGCCTGCAGTGGCCGAACACATCCGGGCCAAGGCGTGAACGGTGCCGCCTCGCGCCGGCCCGTTCCATCAGATCCCGTTTCGTCAGCGCCCGTTTCGTCAGCGCCCCGGTGGCGCAACCTGGCGATGTTTCCGCTCGCGTTCGCGCTCGTGGCCGCGGTCTGGGAGGGGTACAAGTGGATCGGCCCCGTCGATGGTGGATCGCTGCTCGGCGTCCACGTGCTCCCGCGCACCAGCGACCTGGCGATGCCGCATGTCTGGGAGATGATCAGCCGCCTCACCGAGCCCGAGGTGCGCGGCAACCCCGATTCCGTGCTCGTGGTGGTGGCCGCGGCGACCTGGTACTCGTTCCGGGTTGCCCTGTTGGCGTTCGCCGCCGGCACCGCGTTCGGTGTCGGCCTCGCCGTGGTGATGGCCAGGTTTCGTACCATCGAACGGGCGCTGATGCCGTACCTGGTGGTTTCCCAGACGGTGCCGATCATCGTGCTCGGCCCGCTGATCCTGTCGCTGCTCGCCTATGCCAGCCGCGATCTGGCCACGGAGGCCTGGGTCGCGGCGGTGCTGCTCGGGGTGTTCCTCGCGTTCTTCCCGGTGGCGCTCGGCACCCTGCGCGGCCTGAAGGCTGCGCACCCGGCATCGCTGGAGTTGATGGACTCCTACGCCGCGGGATGGGGCACCACGTTGGTCAAGTTGCGCTTCCCGGCGGCGGTGCCGTTCATCGCCCCCGCGCTGCGCGTCTCGGCGGCTTCCGCGGTGGTCGGCGTGGTCGTGTCGGAGATCTCGCTCGGCGTGAAGCACGGCGTGGGCCGCAAGATCTTCGCCTACGGCCAGGAAGCGTCCAGCGATCCGGCAAAGCTGTACACGGCCGTGTTCGGTGCCGCAGCTTTGGGACTGGTGATGTCGGTCCTGGTTGCGGCGATCGACCGGCGGATGATGCGCAACCGCCCGCAGGAGATCGCATGAACGCCGTCACCCCGGTCTCGGTGCTTACGGCGACGGCGGCAACCGTCGACGTCGCCGGTGTCGGCAAGGTGTTCGAGGTGGCCGGTGGCACCCGCGTCGATGTGCTTGTCGATGTCGACCTGCACATCGCCACGGGTGAGTTCGTGTCGCTGATCGGCCCGTCCGGCTGCGGTAAGTCCACCCTGTTGCGGCTCATCGCCGACCTCATCCAGCCCACCACCGGCCAGGTGCTGGTCAACGGCAAGCCGGCCCACCAGGCCCGCCTCGACCAGGACTACGGGATGGCGTTACAACAAAGCGGGCTGTTCGAATGGCGCAGCGTCGAGCGCAACATCGAGCTTCCGCTCGAGCTGAAGGGTTGGGACAAGGCCAGGCGCCGGACGCGCAGTGCGGAGATGCTCGAACTGGTGAAGCTCACCGAGTTCGCCAGGCACATGCCATGGCAACTCTCCGGCGGAATGCAGCAGCGCGTCGCTATCGCCAGGGCGCTTGCCGCGCACCCCGACCTGTTGTTGATGGACGAGCCGTTTGGGGCGCTCGACGAGATGACCCGCGAGCACATGCAGGCCGAGCTGCTGCGGATCTGCGCCGACACGGGAACCACCGTCGTGTTCGTTACCCACTCGATCCCAGAAGCCGTGTACCTGGCCGACCGCGTGGTGGTGATGTCGCCGCGCCCTGGCCGCATCACCGCAGTGATCGACGTGGCCTTCGGCCGGCAGCGCAACGAACTCACCCGCGAAGCCACCGACTTCTTCGCCAAGGTCACCGAGGTGCGCGAGGCTCTGCGCGGTACGCATCCCTCGCCCGACGATGCCGCCACGGATCATCGTCTCGCCCGCGGGATCGACGACCGATGAGCGCAACGTCTTCGGTTGCAACATCGTTCAACGCACAGGCGGCCCGGCGCATTGCCGCGGCGACCGTACCGCCGCTGGTCGCCGGTGTGATCGCCCTCGCCCTATGGCAGTGGTGGGTCGTCGCCTACGACGTCAAGCCGTTCGTCATCCCCAAGCCGTCGGCGATCCTCGACGAGTTCTTCGCCAAATCAGATCTGGTCCTCAATGCCTGCAAGGTCACCGGACTCAACGCGTTGATCGGCCTGACCCTTGGCACGTTCGTCGGGTTCGCCCTGGCCGCGCTGACCAATCGCTTCCTCGTGGTCGACCAGGTCGTCAACCCGCTTGCCGTGACCATCGCGGCCATCCCGGCGGTGGTGATCGTCGGCGTGTTGAACCGGATGTATCCCCTCGACAGCCAAACCGGCCGGCGGATCATGGTCACGCTCGCGGTGTTCTTCATCGTTTTCGTGCAGGTCGCCAAAGGCCTACGCCAGAACGACGCCACGCAGATGGAGCTGATGCGTTCCTACGCGGCCACGCCCCGCCAGGTCTTGGCGAAGGTGCGCCTGC
>JANOKQ010000635.1:0-6086 GCA_031419375.1 Acidimicrobiaceae bacterium | reverse complement strand
ACCCCACCGGCGGCCTGGGCTGCGGCGAGCGCGAGCACGGGCCGTAACAGCTTGCCGCCCGCAGAGATGAGATGAGATGCAATCTCGCTGAGGTACGCGTCCTGCGTCTGCACCGACCGGAACAGAGCCACCTCGATGCGCTCGAAATCGCCGGGCATTCCGGGGATCGAGATGAACGGCAGCTGGGCCATGCGCCAAGGCTACGGCAGGAGCCGCCCACACCACGAAACCCCACGCGGCGACGCCGTCCCGGTGCTGGTGCTGATGGCACAACGGACAGTGCTCCGGGTTGACGTTTCGCTCATCGGCCGGCCCCGCTCTGCGGTAGCTTCCCGACGACGACACGCAATGGATGTGTATTGGACGGGTCGATGTGAACGGGCTGCCAGCAAAATCGAGAACCGGACGACACCTGGAACTTGTATCAGGGGAACTCGTACCAGAGGCACCGGTATCCGGAGCGCGGGCATCCGGGCAGCTGGGGGCGACGGTGACGGTGCTCGGCCGCGTCGCCGTTGACGACGGGGAACGACCACAGCACGAGATGAATCCATCGGCACACCATGGGCTCGCCCTGCGGGGTTCGCCTCGCGGTGCAACGAGCGCGTCAGCGTCGACGACCTCGCCGAAGCGTTGTGGCCGGCCGGACCGCCGAAGTCCTACCGCAAGGCGATCCACGTCATTGCCTCGAAACTTCGTGACGCGATCGAACCCAACCGCGCCACGGGCGCTGTGCACTTGTCACCGATTCGCGGCCACACCGATGCCTACGAGCTCCGGCTCAACGTGGAACGCATCGACGCGGGACTGTTCGAGTCGCTGGTGCGCCTCGGGCAGCAGGCCCTGTCGTCGGGTCGCGCCGATGACGCAGCCACCAACTTTCGCGAGCCCGTCTCCATCTGGGGCGCGCCGCGCCCGTCACCCAACTTGACTGCGAACTGGGCAGGGCGCAGACCACGGCCGAAATGACCGATTCCTGTGATCTTCGCGCCGAACTCGCTGCCCGTCAGCCACCCGCTCGGTTGTTCGCGCTGTTGCCTGTCATGTTGGACGAACAACGCGCCGATAGACTTCCACCATGTTTGAACGCTTCACCGATCGTGCCCGGCGGGTGGTGGTGTTGGCGCAAGAAGAAGCGCGCCTGCTCAATCACAGCTACATCGGTACCGAGCACATCCTGCTCGGCCTGATCCACGAAGGCGAGGGTGTCGCGGCCAAAGCGCTCGAGTCCCTCGGCATTTCGCTGGAGGCTGTCCGCAGCCAGGTCGAGGAGATCATCGGTCAGGGCGGTTCGTCTCCGTCGGGCCACATTCCCTTCACCCCGCGCGCCAAGAAGGTGCTCGAGCTGTCGCTGCGCGAAGCGCTGCAGCTCGGTCACAACTACATCGGTACCGAGCACATCCTGCTCGGCCTGATCCGTGAGGGTGAGGGTGTCGCCGCACAGGTGCTCGTCAAGCTCGGCGCCGATCTCAGCCGTGTCCGCCAACAGGTCATTCAGTTGCTGTCCGGCTACCAGGGCGGGCAGGGCAAAGGTGGCGAGCCGCAGGCTGCGCAGTCCGGTTCCAGCACCCCCAAAGGCGACGACGCCAGCGACAAGGGCAACAGCCAGATCCTCGACCAGTTCGGTCGCAACCTCACCCAACTCGCCCGTGAGAGCAAGCTCGATCCGATGATTGGGCGCGAGCGCGAGCTCGAGCGGGTGATGCAGATCCTCAGCCGCCGCACGAAAAACAACCCGGTGCTGATCGGCGAACCCGGCGTTGGCAAGACTGCCATCGTCGAGGGCCTGGCACAAAAGATCGTCAGCAACGACATCCCCGACACACTCCGCAACAAGCAGTTGTACACCCTTGATCTCGGTGCCCTCGTGGCCGGCAGCCGCTACCGCGGCGACTTCGAAGAGCGCCTGAAGAAGGTGCTCAAGGAGATCAAGACCCGTGGCGACATCGTGTTGTTCATCGACGAGATCCACACCCTCGTCGGTGCCGGGGCGGCCGAGGGCGCTATCGACGCGGCCAGCATCTTGAAGCCGATGCTCGCTCGCGGCGAGCTGCAGACCATTGGGGCGACCACCCTGGACGAGTACCGCAAGCACCTCGAAAAAGATGCGGCACTCGAGCGGCGCTTCCAGCCCGTCAGGGTTGAAGAGCCCACGCTCGCCCACACCATCGAGATCTTGAAGGGTGTGCGCGACAAGTACGAAGCGCACCACCGGGTGACCATCACCGATCAGGCGATCGTCGCCGCGGCCAACCTGTCGGACCGCTACATCAGCGATCGTCACCTCCCAGACAAAGCGATCGACCTCATCGACGAAGCCGGTGCCCGACTGCGGATCAAGCGGATGGGCACGCCCCCCGACTTGAAAGACCTCGAGGGTCGGCTCAACGACGTGCAGGAGTCGAAGAAGCGCGCGGTCGAAGAGCAACGCTTCGAGGAAGCCGGTCGCCTGCGCGACCAGGAAAAGGCGCTACTCGAGGAGAAGTCGCTCAAAGAGACCGAGGTCAAAGCATCCGGTGTCGACCTGTTCGACGAGGTTGACGAAGAAGCCATCGCCGAGGTGCTCAGCGTGTGGACCGGCATCCCGGTCTACAAGCTGACCGAAGAAGAAACTGCCAGATTGCTCAACATGGAAGGCGAGCTGCACAAGCGGATCATCGGCCAAGAAGACGCGATCAAGGCCGTCAGCCAGAGCGTCCGCCGCACCCGTGCGGGTCTCAAGGACCCGAAGCGGCCGAGCGGGTCGTTCATCTTCCTCGGACCCACCGGTGTCGGCAAGACCGAGCTGGCCAAGACACTCGCCGAGTACCTGTTCGGCGACGAGAACTCCCTCATCGCGCTCGACATGAGCGAGTACATGGAAAAGCACACCGTCAGCCGGTTGGTCGGTTCGCCCCCCGGTTACGTCGGGTACGAAGAGGGCGGCCAGCTCACCGAAGCCGTGCGCCGCAAGCCGTTCAGCGTGGTGTTGTTCGACGAGATCGAAAAAGCTCACCCCGATGTGTTCAACACGCTGTTGCAGATCCTCGAGGAGGGTCGGCTCACCGACAGCCAGGGACGCACGGTCGACTTCCGCAACACCGTGTTGATCATGACGTCGAACCTCGGCTCCGCGGATCTGCGCAAGGGCAACGTCGGTTTCACCAAGGGTGATTCAGCGATGACCTACGAGCGAATGAAGGACAAGGTGATGGATGCGCTGAAGGGCCACTTCCGTCCCGAGTTCCTCAACCGCGTCGACGAGCTGATCGTGTTCCACGAGCTGTCTCGGCCCGAGGTGATGCAAATGGTCGACATGATGACCAAGCGTCTCACCACGCAGCTGGAAAGCCAGGGCCTCGGCATCGAGCTGACCCAGTCGGCCAAGGAACTGCTCGCTGAAAAAGGATACGACCCGCAGCTTGGGGCGCGGCCGTTGCGCCGTGCGATCCAGCGCATGATCGAAGACGCCCTCAGCGAAAAGATTCTCTACAAGGAGTTCCGCGCCGGACAGATCATCGTTGTCGACACCGAAGATGATCCCGAGCGTCCCGACGACAAGCGTCTCAGCTTCCACGGCGTCGAGGGCTTTCGGCCCCCCGCGACGGTCGAACTGGCCGCCACCGGCGCTCCCGATGTGGAGCCACCCGTCAGCGACTGAACAACCTCGCCCGATGATCACGTCATCGGGTGCTCAGGTGGCAGAATCGGCGTCGTGATGAAGGCGGCACTCTTGGTGATCGGGGTGATCGGGGCGCTCGCACTCAGTGCCTGTCGTGTCGATGTCAACGTCAACGTCTCTATGGCCGACAACGGCAGCGGCGCAGTTGCGGTGACAGTCGAAACGGATGCCGAGGTGGTGGCACGCGCCCCCGGCCTCGCCGACGATCTCCGCCTGACCGATGTCGAGGCGGCGGGGTGGACTGTCGAAGGCCCCACGGTGACACCGGCCGGCGGCCTCACGGTCACGCTGCAGCATCCCTTCTCCACCCCCGAGGAGGCAACCGCGCTGGTCGCCAGCCTGAGCGGAACCGATGGGCCGCTGCGCTCCGTGGCGTTTTCTCGAACGGTGACCGAGCGAGCCGTCACGTACCGCGTCACCGGATCCGGGCGACTCGACGGGGTTGGCGCGTTCACCGATCCCGACCTCGTGGCGGCCGTGGGGGCGACGCCATACCTCGACGACATCGTCGCCGCGCAGATCTCGCCCGACGACGCCGTGGGTCTCGAGTTCTCCGTAGCGCTACCCGGCACGGTCGACGCGGGGAGCGCTGCCGCTGCCGCTGTCTCTGCCGCTGTCTCTGTCTCTGTCTCTGTCTCTGCCGCTGACGCTGACGACCGAACGCTCACTTGGGCCATTCCAGCCGATGGAACCACGGTCGACCTTGCGACCACCTCAGTGCGATCATTGGAGCGCGGCGGCGTCTGGCCGGCGCTCGCCAGCGGAGCGCTCATCGCCTTGGTGGTGTGGGTCGTGGCAGCGGTTGGGGCGGTCGTGTTGGTTGCTAGGGCCCGGTCGCGGCGGATGCGCCACCGCCTGCGCCGCTTCGACTGACCCCGGCTGACACTCCCACTGATTTCGTACGAGCCAGCGGTGACTATATTTTGGGAGAAGGAACCCACGACGACGAGGTGAACCATGTCTCATACGGCCCCTCCGCCGACCGAATCAGCGGCGCCACAGGTCACGACGGTCTCGACGGCCGGACCCCCCACGAGCGCCGGAACCCCCACGAGCGCGAGACCCGCCACCACTGGCGGACCGACGATCGCCCAGATCATTCAGCCGATCGCGGCGCACTTCTTCGGTACCGAACCGCCCGTCCGCCTCGAGTTCTGGGACGGCTCGTCGCTGGCCGGTCATCGCCCACACGTGACCATCCGGTTCATGACCCCCGAGGCGCTCACCCGCGTCATCTGGAGCCCGAACGAACTCGGCCTCGCGAGGGCGTATGTGGCCGGCGAGCTCGAGGTGGACGGCGATCTGTTCGACCTCATCGCCGCATTGCGCGCAACGAAAAGCACCACGCTCGGCGCGGCCGCCAAGTCGTTGCTGAAGACGGTTGCGGCGGCACGCCGCCTCGACGTGCTCCACCGCCCGCTCGCCCCGCCGCCGCAAGAAGCGCGTCTGCGCGGGTGGCGGCATTCGCGCGGGCGAGACTCGAACGCGATCCAGCACCACTACGACGTCGGCAACGACTTCTACCGCATCGTGCTTGGCCCGACGATGACCTATTCGTGTGCTCGCTTCAGTGACGAAGGGACCACCCTCGACGAGGCCCAGACTGCCAAGCACGACTTGATCTGCCGCAAGCTCGGCCTGCATGAACGGCCCGTCGCTCGCCTGCTCGACGTGGGCTGCGGCTGGGGGTCGATGGCGATCCATGCCGCAGCCACCTACGGCACCAAGGTCGTGGGGATCACGATCAGCAGATCGCAGGCGGCCCGAGCCCGCCAGCGGGTGAACGAGGCCGGTATGTCGGCGCTGGTCGATATCCGGTTGCAGGACTACCGCGACCTGGCCGACGAGCAGTTCGACGCGATCTCCTCGATCGGAATGTCGGAACACGTCGGCCACGATCACCTCGACCGGTACTTCCACACCCTGCGCAGCGTTCTTGCGCCCCACGGCCGTCTGCTCAACCACGCGATTTCCACGGTCGGCGGGTCGAAGCTGAGCCGCGCCTCATTCGTCGCCAAGTACGTGTTCCCCGATGGGGAACTGATCGATGTTGGCCGAGTGGTGCTGGCGATGGAGGGCGCCGGATTCGAGGTACGCGATGTGGAGTCGCTGCGCGAGCACTATGCGCGCACGTTGCGAGCATGGGTGGCCAACCTCGATGCCCAATGGGACGAGGCGGTGCAGCTTTCCAGCCTGGCCCAGGCCAAGATCTGGAAGCTGTACATGACCGGCTCGGCTGTCGGGTTCGAAGACGGCGGGATCGCCCTGCACCAGGTGCTCGGCGTCGCCGCCGATTCAGCAGGTGATTCGGCGATGCCGGCAACGCGGCGCGGCTGGGGCTGAACTCGTCGCCGGGGCCGCTGGGCAGCGCGTTCCGCAACCCTGTGACACCGTCTGCGTAGGGTGCAGGCGTGGCCAAACTTCG
>JANOKQ010000634.1:0-7168 GCA_031419375.1 Acidimicrobiaceae bacterium | reverse complement strand
CACCCCAGCAACGATGTTGCCCCACTGGTCAGAGGCACCGGCTTGAACTTCGACGTCGTGGTGCTCGGAGAGGTGACGGAAGTCGTTGGCCTGCAACAGCATGTAACTGAACTCGGTGTAGGAGATGCCCGAGGAGCTCTCCAGCCGCGACCGAACCGAATCCTTGGCCATCATGTGGCTCACGGTGAAGTGCTTGCCGACATCACGCAGGAACTCGAGCATCGTCATCGGCGCGGTCCAGTCGGCGTTGTTGACGAGGGTGGCCTGAAATGGACCCGGCTCGAAGTCGAGCAACGACGACAACTGCACCTTGATGCAGGCAACGTTGTGCCGCAGCGTCTCGTCATCAAGCAGGTTGCGTTCCTCGCTGCGCCCGCCCGGATCACCGACCATGCCGGTCGCGCCGCCGGCAAGTGGGTACGGCCGGTGCCCGGCCATCTGAAAGCGGCGCATGAACATCTGCCCGACGAGGTGTCCGACATGGAGCGAGTCTGCCGTTGGGTCGAACCCGATGTAGATCCCGACCGGTCCCGAATCAAGACGGGCGGCAAGTGCAGCCCGGTCGGTGGTGTCGTGGATGAGCCCACGTGCGGCGAGATCGTCGAGCAAGTTCATAGATGACCATGCTGCCAGTTCGGCTACGAGATACGGCGAGCATTCCCAGTAGGGCGGGCCGATCGCTGCAGTGCCAGCGGCCCGGCGTAGCAGGATTACGCTGGCAGCGTGCCAGAGCAACGGTTTAGCGTCCTCGAAGCGATCCAACATCAAGCTGACGGCTGTGGTCGAGTCGGCTCCGACCTGTACGCGACGCTGCTGACGAGCTTGGCGACCGATTACATGAGCGGGGGCATCACCGCCGAACTGCTCGACGGCGTCAGCGAGCAACCCCTCCACGATGCGGTCGCATTGCGCTACCTGGCCACCGCACATCGACTCGCGTTGAGTGGCGAGGCGCCGGAACTGGCCGAGCACTATGCGTCGTGCGGAGGTGAATGGTCGGGAGGTCACATCCTCGATGCGTTCCTGTCGGTGGTGTCCAACCATCGTCGTGAGTTCGTGTCCGGAATGCAGCACAACGTGCAGACCAACGAGGTTGGTCGCGCTGTCGCATTGAGCGCCGGAATGTCACTGATCGCGGCTCGCCACGGGCTGGCACTGCGCACCCTCGAAATCGGTGCGTCGGCCGGTCTGCTGTCGCGGTGGCCCAGCTACTCCTACGACACCGGCGAATCTGCTTCGGGTGCACTCGGCAGTGAGGTGGCCTTCGACGCATCGTGGTACTCGGGGGCGCTTCCCGCGCTTCATCGCTCGATCGAGGTGGCCGAGCGGGCGGCGAGCGACATCGCCCCGATTGATGCGACCACCGCCGACGGGCAACTGACGATGTTGTCGTTCCTGTGGCCGGATCAGGTGGAGCGCCGACACCGCCTGCTTGCCGCACTACGCGTTGGCGAACGTGATCCCGTGACCGTGGAGCAGGCCGACGCCGGCGACTGGCTGACCTTGCGCCTGGGTACGGCCCTCCCAGTGGGTGTCGCCACGGTCGTTTTCCATTCAATTGTGTGGCAGTACCTGCCACGAGCGACCAAGGATGCGGTGCACGCCGCGCTCAGCGAGGCCGGCGAGCGCGCGTCCGCCTCATCACCGCTGTGCTGGCTGCGGATGGAACCCGCGAGACCCGACCACGCCGATCTTCGCCTGACCTCGTGGCCCGGCGGGACCAGCGGCGGGACTGAGGAGCTCCTGGCTCATGTGGGCTATCACGGGGCCGATCTGCGCTGGATCCGCTGACCACGGCACCGCCGGGCGTCACGGGGCGACCACCACCCACCTGCGCAACAGATCCGCTGCCTTGGTGACCCCGATGCGCGGCGTCACGAGCACCTCGCCCGACCCGACGTTGTCGCTGCCGGCACTGTTGTGGATGAAGCCCCTGACGGCACGGCCGTTCCATGTCAGGTCGGCACCGACCACCTTGGCCAGCCGACCAGGGCCGCGCGTGGAGCGCGTGTCGACCCCATCGATCAGACCGGCGCGGATCAACACCGCCTGACCATCTCCCTCGGTCCCGGTGACGACGTTCAGGCAGTGGTGGAGGCCGTAGATGAGGTACACGTACAACACGCCAGACGGTCCGAACATCACCGCGTTGCGGGCGGTGCGCCCCCGGTAGGAGTGGCTCGCCGGATCGTCGTTGGTGTACGCCTCGACCTCGGTGATGCGCACCGCCCGGGTGCCAAGAAGCAGGGTCGCCCCGATGAGTTGCGGGGCGACTCTGGTGGCGTCGCGAGCAAAGAAGTCGTCGGCGATCGGGGTCAGTTGATCAGCTGGTTGCGCCATCTTGTCATCGCCTCACGGAACCGGCCGAGCTGTACCGCGACCGGTGCCGGCCCCGCGCCACCGGGGGTGATCCGCCTCGTAACCGACACGCCCGGAGCGACAAGCGAGGCGGCGTCGGGGCCGAGGCTGCGATGAGCAATCACCAGCTCGCGTAACGTCTGCCGGCCCTGCAACGATTCGCGCACCAGGGCACCGACGACCGCGTGTGCGTCGCGGAACGGCATCCCACGCTGCACCAGCCATTCGGCCAGGTCGGTTGCCGACGACGATTCGGCGTCGGCCGCGTCCTGCATCCTCTCGGGAACGAACGTCGCAGTGGCGATCATCCCGGTGATCGCCGCAAGCGCCAAGCGCACCTGGTCGACGGCATCGAAGAGCGGTTCCTTGTCCTCTTGGTAGTCGCGGTTGTAGCTGAGCGGGAGGCCCTTCATGGTTGCCAGGAACCCAGTGAGGTCGCCGATCAGGCGACCACCCTTGCCGCGGGCCAGTTCAGCAATGTCGGGGTTCTTCTTCTGCGGCAGCATCGACGAGCCGGTCGCGTATCCGTCGGCGAGGCGGGCGAAGCCGAACTCCTCGGTGGTCCACAGCACCCACTCCTCGCCGATTCGGGCCAGATCGAGGGCAATCAGGGTGAGCACGAACAGTGCTTCGGCGATGTGATCGCGCGAACCGACAGCATCGAGGGAGTTTTCGAAACGGCCAGCGAAGCCCAGGTCGGCCGCTGTGGCATCGGGGTCGAGCGGCAGCGATGAGCCGGCCAACGCGCCCGCGCCGAGGGGGGACACATCGATGCGGACCAGCGCGTCGAAGATCCGGTCGACGTTTCGGCCGAGCGCCCACCCGTGGGCCAGCAGATGATGCGCCAGCAGCACCGGTTGGGCGCGCTGCATATGGGTGTAGCCCGGCAGGTAGGTGGCACCGGCCGCCTCGGCGCGTTGCAACAACACCTCTTGCAGTCCCACCACCCTGGCGGCGATCGAGCCGAGCTCTCGCTTGCACCACAACCGCACGTCGGTCGCGCTTTGATAGTTGCGGCTGCGGCCGGTGTGCAGCTTCGCCCCGGCACTGCCGGCGATCTCGGTGACCCGCCGTTCGACCGCGGTGTGGATGTCCTCATCGCTCGCAACGAACACGAACGTGCCAGCGGCAAGTTCGCCGGCAACCACGTCGAGCGCGACGAGCACACTGTCGCATTCGATCTCGGTGATGATCGCCGCGCGGGCAAGGCCGCGCACATGGGCGCGCGAGCCGGCAATGTCGTCGGGCCACAGTCGTTGGTCGAACGACAGGCTTTCGGTGAACGCCATCAGCTCAGCGGCCGGCCCTCCTTCAAATCGGCCGTGCCACAGCGTGTGCCCCGTGGGTTCGAGCGGTGCATTCATTCGAGCCCTGCCAGGTCGCGCAGGGTCGCTGCCAACCCGGTACCGCCAGGTTCTTCGTCGGCGACGCACAGCAGCGTGTCGTCGCCGGCAACGGTGCCGATTAGTCCGGTCACCCGTGACCGATCGAGCGCCGAGGCAACCACATGCGCGCAGCCCGGCGGTGTGCGCAACACGACGAGGTTGCCACTGGAGCGCACCTCGGCCACCCACTCCCCCATCACCCGACGGAGGTGGTCCTGCGGTGCCAGGCGCGCCGGTTCGAACTCGGGGATGGCGTACACGGTGTCTCCGCCGGGCACACGCACCTTCACGGCGCCGATGTCGTCGAGATCGCGCGACACCGTGGCCTGGGTGGCAGCCATGCCTTCCGCGGCCAGCAGGTCGAGCAGTTGCGGTTGGCTGGTGACGGGGTGGTCGGCAACGAGTCGGACAATGGCCTGCTGGCGCTGCACCTTGGTGGTCACGGGCGCACTCCAAGCAGGAAAGCCAGCAAGCCGCGGGCGGTGTGCATGCGGTTGTGGCCCTGCTGGATCACGAGCGATCGTGGGCCGTCGATCACGTCGGCGCTGACCTCGTACCCGCGGTAGGCCGGCAGGCAGTGCATGAACATCGCCCCCTCGGCGGCCTCGGCCATGATCGCCGAGTTCACCTGATACCTGGCGAACGCCTCGAGGTGATCGTCTTTGTGCCGTTCGTTCCCCATCGACGTCCACGTATCGGTGTGCACCACGTCGGCATCGGTGGCAGCAGTGGCCGGGTCGGCGGACTGGGTGATCGTGCCGCCGCCGAGAGCGTCGAGGCGGGCCAGTTCGCCATCGTCGGCGTCGTATCCCGCCGGGCAGCCCAGCTGCACGTGGGCTCCGAGGATGATCGACACCTCGGCCAGCGACCGAGCGACGTTGTTGTAGTCGCCGAGGTAGGCAACGGTGCGACCAGCCAGATCGCCCAAGGCCTGGCGCATCGTGAGCGCATCGGCGAGGGCCTGCAGCGGGTGGCTCCGGTCACTGAGCAGGTTGACGACCGGAACCGAAGCGCTGGCAGCCAGCCGTTCGACGGTCTGATGGGCGAACACCCGTGCCGCGATCAGCGAGTGATAGCCGGACATGATCCGGGCGATGTCTTCCACCGGTTCGCGCACGTCGAAGCCGACCTCGTCACCGCGGGTGTACACCGGATGCCCGCCGAGCTGGACGACGGCCATTTCCATGCTGTGACGGGTGCGGTTCGATGGCTTTTCAAAGATCAGCGCGGCACCCTGGCGTTCGAGTGGGGAGCCGAGCTGATCGAGTGGCGTCTCACTGAGCGTCAGCACCGTCTCGATTTCGGCGGCCGTCAGATCGGTCAATTCGAGCACATGGCGCGGCGTCGACTCAGGGTTATTCATGCGAGCACCTGGGCGATCAGCGCGACCGCCTCGTCGATCTCGGCTTCGGACACGGTGAGCGGTGGGGCCAGGCGCAGCGCGGTGGCAGTGACCGCGTTCGTGATCAAACCGAGGGCGAGTAGTTCGGTGTAGGCCGCTTTGGCGTCAGCACCTTCACCGAGTTCGGCGGCGAGCAGCAGACCCTGGCCACGCACGCTCTCGACACTCGGAATCGCTTCGAGCCGGCTGCGTAGATACTCGCCGCGCTGGGAGGCGAGTCCCGGTGCATCGATGCGACGCATCTCGGCGATGACTGCGCTCACCACGGCTGTGGCGAGCGCCGTGCCGCTGTAGGTGCTGCCGTGATCGCCCGGCTGGAACGACGCGGCGATGTCGTTCGCGGCCCACACCGCGCCGACGGGGAACCCGTTGCCCATCGCCTTGGCCATGGTGACGACGTCGGGGCGGATGCCCGAATGCTCGAAACCGAACCAGCGTCCGGTACGACCGAACCCGGTCTGCACCTCGTCAATGATCAACAGCATCCCGCGTTCGTCGCACAACTCGCGCAGCCCGCGC
Source organism: Acidimicrobiaceae bacterium (assembly GCA_031419375.1). Lineage (GTDB taxonomy): Bacteria > Actinomycetota > Acidimicrobiia > Acidimicrobiales > Ilumatobacteraceae > VFMC01. The sequence goes on along the minus strand of JANOKQ010000634.1, from coordinate 1,504 downwards.
AGGTAACCGGCATCGGCGGGCACCACGCCGCCCTCGCCCTGCATGGTCTCGATGATCACCGCCGAGACCGTGGGATCGACGGCTGCTGCACATGCACCGAGATCGCCATAGGCGACGTGACGGAAGCCGTCAGGCATCGGGAAGAACGGCTCGTGCTTAGCCGGCTGACCGGTGGCCGCGAGAGCTGCGAGCGTGCGCCCGTGGAAGCTTCCGTAGGCGCTGATCACGACGTGGCGACCTCGCCCACCGAACTTGCGGGCCAGCTTCAACGCTGTCTCGTTCGCCTCGGCACCGGAGTTGCAGAAGAAGATCTGGCCCTCTACCCCGGTGGTCTCGGTGAGTAGCGTGCGCAGTTCAATGGCGGCCGCTGCTGCGGCGTTGTTGGCGAACAGGTTGCTCATGTGCAGCAGGGTCGATGCCTGGCTGACGATGGCCTTGGTCACCGCCGGGTTGGAATGGCCGAGTGCGGTGACGGCAAGTCCACCCAGGAAATCGAGGTAGCGCTTGCCGTTATCGTCCCACACCTCGGTTCCCGAGCCGCGCACGAACATCACCTGCGGTGGCGCGAACACGGGCATGAACGGGCACGAGGTTCCTGCGGCTTCTGTTGGAAATGAATGTGCGCTCACAGAGCAGCCCCCTGATGTGGTTGATTTTCGGTGTCTATTGCTTGCCGCACCATGGTGCCGATGCCGTCATCGGTGAACAGCTCGAGCAGCAGTACGTGCGGAATGCGCCCATCGAGGATGTGTGCCCGGCGCACACCGTTACGCACGGCACGGGTGCAGCTCTCGACCTTGGGGATCATCCCCCCGGCGATCACACCGACCTCCACCAGTTGGTCGAGGTCTTCCGGCGTGGTCTGGCGGATCAGACTGGCCGGGTCGTCGAGGACCCGACGCAACCCTTCGATGTCGGTGAGGTAGACGAGCTTTGCCGCCCCGAGCGCTTCGGCAATGGCCCCGGCGACCGTGTCCGCATTGATGTTGTACGCCTGGCCCGCGGCGTCGGTTCCGATGGTGGCGACCACCGGGATGAAGTCGTTGGCGATCATGCCGTGCAGGATCATCGGGGCGATCGCTTCGACGTCACCGACGAAGCCGAGGTCCGGATCGAGCGGCCTGGCCCGGATCAGTCCGGCATCTTCACCCGAGACGCCAACAGCAATCGGGCCGTGGACGTTGATCGCCGACACGATCTGCGGGTTGACCTGGCCGCTGAGCACCATCCGGACGATGTCGACGGTTTCGGCGTCGGTCACCCGCAACCCGTTGCGGAACTCGGCGGTCTTGCCCAGGCGCTGCATCAGATCGCTGATCTGCGGGCCGCCACCATGCACCACCACGGGATGCATGCCAACGGCGCGCATCAACACAAGGTCCTCGGCGAACAATGCCAGCGCGTCGCCAAAGCTCGCACCGGCCAAGGCGTTGCCGCCGTACTTGACGACGATCACCTGGCCCGCGAAGCGTTTGATGTATGGCAACGCCTCGACCAGCACCGC
>JANOKQ010000633.1:0-2091 GCA_031419375.1 Acidimicrobiaceae bacterium | reverse complement strand
GATCGAGATCCAGCGCGGTCCCGACAACTACATCGATGTGGATCTCGCCACAGCGATCGCAGACGCCCTCGAGGAACTCGAAGCTGATGCATCGTGTCGAGCGATCGTTCTGGTGTCGAGCGGCAAGCACTTCTGTGCCGGCGCCCGGCTCAGCCCGCTCGCCGACGACCTCCCTCCCGGGGACAAGAACCCGCTGTACACACAGGTCACGCGGATGTTCGGCGGCAGTCTCCCCATCGTCTGCGCCATCCAGGGAGCGGCGATCGGCGCGGGACTCGGGCTCGCGCTCGCGGCCGACTTCCGTGTGGCGTGCCCCGAAGCCCGCTTCGGCGCGACGTTCGCCCGCCTGGGTTTCCACCCGGGCTTCGGTCTCACGGTCACCCTGCCCCGTGTGGTTGGCGAGCAGCAGGCGCTCGAGATGTTGTACACCGGCAGACGGATCACGGGCGACGCGGCGTTCGCCATGGGTCTGTGTGACCGCCTCGTTCCGGCGGAGGCGCTTCGCGACGAGGCCCGCGCGTTCGCCCGCGAGATCGCCGAGTCAGCCCCGCTGGCAGTACGTGCGATTCGACGCACGATGCGCGGCGCGCTCGTTGCGCAGGTGCAACGAGCCACCGAGATCGAACATGCTGCGCAGCAGATCCTGAGGCGTTCCGCCGACTACCGCGAGGGCGTGGCCGCGATCGCTCAACGACGCACACCGACGTTCGTCGCGCAATGATGAAGGTTGCTCGGGAAATTGATCTTGGCACCCGATCGAGGGTGCGAGCGAAAATGGGGACACTATGAGCGTGACGAAGTTGGACGAAACCGAACTGGCGGCTCGCGCGACAGCCGCCGTGCAACAGCGTTCTCCGGGTGCCTCGGTGGCCAACGTCGTGCAGTTGGTCGGCGGCACTTCGAGCCTCACGTATGTGGCCGAGATGACGGTGCCGACGAGTACCGGCGCGCAGACACGCAAGGCAGTGGTCAAAGCGGCACCGCCGGGCCTCGAACCGGTTCGCAACCGAGATGTCCTCCGCCAGGCGCGGCTGTTCGACGTGCTGACCGAACACCCGGAAGTCAAGGTGCCGCGGGTCTACGGCACCAGTGACGGCGAACCTCCGGCCGTGCCCCCGATGTTCGTGATGTCCTACGTTGCCGGCGAATCGTATGAGCCTGCGTTTACCGCCGACGAGCCGACGGTCACCATTGACGAACTGAGGCAGCGGGCCTTCGCTGCCGCACACATGGCGGCCGCCCTGCACTCCGTCGACATCTCCGCTACCGCCGTTGCCGGCGAGAGAATCACCGATCTCGGCATGGAAGTTGGGCGCTGGGCGCGCGCGTTCGACTCCGTCGACGACGACTTGCGGTCGGGCCACGAGCACGTGCGTGACGCCCTGCTCGCGCAGATCCCCGCAGCGGTTCCCCCATCGGTCCTCCATGGCGACTTCCGCCTCGGGAACATGCAGTGCAACGGGGGACGAGTCGATGCACTGATCGATTGGGAGATCTGGTCGCTCGGTGACCGCCGGCTCGATCTCGCATGGTTCCTGCTCAACTCCGACCCGCACCACCCCAACTCGCGCAAGGCAGACACCGGATTGCCGGAGCCGGCAGCCCTGATCGATGCCTACCAAGAGATGTCCGGGGTCACGATCGAGGACATGGGCTGGTTCAACTCCCTCGTGCGCTACAAGCAGGCTGCAGCTTCGGTGTTGATCATCAAGAACAACCGGAAGCTGCCCCAACCCGGTGTCGACATCGATTCGATGCTCGACGGGCGGGGCCAGCTGCTCGAAGCCGCACTGCAACAACTGCTCTGACCGGCACAATCCCTGGGATCACCGCGGTCTCAGACGTCCCATTCCAGGAGCAGGCTGCTCATGCCGATCTGTCCGCCGTGTTCGAGCAGTTCCTGGCCAGGCACCAACCGGTACTCGGGGATGCGTTCATGCCACATCTCCATCGCGACCCGCAGCTCTTGGCGGGCGAGATGTGAGCCGAGGCACCGGTGCGGGCCGGCACCGAAGGCGATGTGGCGGTTGGCCTGGCGGTCGATGATCACTTGGTCGGCGTTTTCGAACTCGCGCGGATCCCGGTTGGCGG
>JANOKQ010000632.1:0-8273 GCA_031419375.1 Acidimicrobiaceae bacterium | reverse complement strand
CTCCACAACCAGCACTGGACCGTGACCATCACCCCAAACCGGTCGCTCACCTTCCGATTCCCCGACGGCACCACCATGACCACCGGCCCACCCGCAAACCCATGGACCGAACCCCCGTAACCATCCCAACCCGGCACACATTCCGGGCCGACACTGGGTTCGGGCCTTCCGATTCCGGGCCGGGCTACCGATTCCGGGCCGGGCTACCGATTCCGGGCCGGCCTACCGGTTCCGGGCCGACCTACCGGTTCCGGGCCGGGCTACCGATTCCGGGCCGGGCTACCGATTCCGGGCCGGGCTACCGGTTCCGGGTCGGCGCACGTCGGACCCCACATCGGTCCGGGTCGGCGCATTTCCGGGCAGGGGCTCGTTCCGGTCAGAGCGCGTACCGACCCAGAGCGCGTACCGACCCGGGGCGGCCATCAGCAGTGTTTGCGCGAGCGAGCAGGCCGACTGTGGTTGCGCACCCACGCAAGCGTGATCTTGGTCGGCCCGGCGTGGCCCTGAGGCGGCCTGGGCGGGTCAGCCGGCGAGCGAGGTGACGGAGATGATGCCTGGGGCAGCGCGCAGGGCTGCGATGACCTCGTCGGGGACCACCGCGGTGGGCGCGATCAGCATCACTGCGGTATTCGGCTCGGCGGCACGGCCGACATCCATATCCGCGATGTTGACACCGGCATTGCCGAGCAACGTGCCAACCGTGCCGATCACGCCGGGGCGGTCGTCGTTGCTGACCATCAGCATGTTCGCCGCAGGCGGCACATCGAACACGTGGTCGTCGATCAACACGATGCGCTGCTCGTTCGGCCGCGACGAGTTGGGTCGCCCGACGATGGCACCCGAGATCGACCGGCCGTCGCCGCGCACGGTGACCAGGTTGACGAAGTCGGCGGCAGTGACGCAGCTGGTCTCGCGCACCTCGACACCATGATCCTTGGCAAGTTGCGGGGCGTTCACGTAGGTGACCGGCTCGTCGCTCATCAGCCCGAAGAAGCCCTTGAGCGCAGCGAGGGTGACGATGCGGGTGTCGTAGCCACCGATCTCGCCGTCGCAGCACACTTCGAGCGACTTCGGCGAGCTGGCGAGCATGGACGCGAACAACCGTCCGAGCGTTTCGGCGAGCGGAAGGTAGGGCTTGAGCGTCTCGTTGGCCTCGGCCGCGTTGACGTTCACAGCGAACGGTACGAAATCACCGGCCAGCGCGAGCTGCACCATGTCGGCGATGGTGTCGCCCGCTTTGTCCTGCGCCTCGCGGGTGGAAGCGCCGAGGTGCGGAGTGACGATCACGCTCGGCAAGTGAAACAGCGGCGAGTCGGTCGTGGGCTCGGCCGCAAACACGTCGAGCGCGGCGCCAGCGATGATGCCCTCGCGGACCGCATCGGCAAGCGCCTGCTCGTCGACGATTCCGCCCCGGGCGACGTTGATGACACGCAGCGACGGCTTCGCCTTCAACAGCAGATCACGGTTGATCAGGCCAGTGGTTTCTTTGTTCTTGGGAAGATGCACGGTGACGAAATCGGACTCGCTGATGAGCTGATCGAGGGAGAGCAACTCGACGCCCATCTGCCTAGCGCGGTCGGCGGATACGTAGGGGTCGTAGGCAACCAGGCGCATACCGAAGGCTTTGGCTCGATCGGCGACGAGCTTGCCGATCCGACCGAGTCCGATGATGCCGAGCGTCTTGTCCGCCAACTCCACACCCTCCCACTGCGACCGCTCCCACCGCCCGGCCGTCAGCGCGGCATGCGCTTGGGGCACGTTGCGGGCCTGCGCCAACAGCAGGGCCATGGTGTGCTCGGCGGCCGACACGATGTTGCTCTGCGGTGCGTTGACCACCATCACCCCGCGCCGGGTGGCCGCGTCGACATCGACATTGTCGAGGCCGATGCCGGCACGCCCAACCACCATCAACTCGGTCGCGGCATCAAGCACCTCGGCGGTGACCTGGGTGGCAGAGCGAATGATCAGTGCGTCCGCGCCGACGACATGGGTGAGGAGCTGGGACAGATCGAGCTGCACGTCGACGGTGTGACCGGCCATGCGCAAGCGATCGAGACCGCCCTCGGCGATTTCTTCGGTGACCAGGATTCGTGCCATTGGTTTATCGTTACCTGCCAGTTCCCGCATTGGAAACGGCCTGAACAAAAGGTTCACGGTGCGCCGACGTCGCCGAACCCGCGCCGGCCACGCCCAAACCCGCGCTGGCCGCGGGCGACCGCGTAGGCTCGCCGTCGTGGGGGAGCGAGTGGTCGACATCGAGCGGTGGTTTGTGCGCCGCGGCGTCCCCCACTTCATCGACGACTACGCGGCCACCACCGACATCTGGACCCGGAGCATCCCGATGCTGCTCGTTGCATACGTGGCCGGCGGATTCAACGCGCTCGACCTGTACGAATGGTCGTGGCAGCGCAACCTGCTGGCCAGCGCCGCCGTGATCGCCGTGCTGGCCATCGGCCTGGCGATCACCAATCGTGTCCGCCACCGCAAGATGTTCGCCAAACCCGATGTGGTTGGCACACCCGAACTCGCCGCGTTCATCATCGGCCCGGCCGTTCCATCGGCACTGTTCAGCCAGTGGGGTGACGCAGGGCAGTCGCTGGTGGAGGGCGCGGCGATTCTCGTCGCCATCTACCTGTTGACCAGCTACGCCGTGGTCGCTCTGCTCGCGTGGGCGCTTCGCCGGAGCGCCGCTCAGGTGCGCAGCCTGGCCAGCTTGGTCGTGAGGGCGTTGCCACTGCTGCTGTTGTTCACCACGTTCCTGTTCATCAACGCCGAGGTCTGGCAGGTCGCCGGCACGCTCGACGGCGTGCCGTACCTGGCCACGTTGGCGATCTTCTTCCTGCTCGGTTCGGTGTTCGTTCTGTCACGGGTACCGGGGATCATGCGCGGGCTGGCCACCTTCGACGACTGGACCGAGGTTCGCTCGGCGATGGACTCCACCCCGGCCGAACACCTCGACATTCCCGCTGCGGGCCCGGTGACGTCGCCGCCGCTGACCGCCCGCCAGAAAGTGAACGTCGGCCTGGTCACGGTGTTCAGCCAGTCGCTGCAGATCACGTTCGTGGCCTTGCTGTTGACGATGTTCTTCGCCCTGTTCGGGTTCCTGGCCATTCCCGAAGCGACCATGCAGGCCTGGACCGGGCTCGACGCCGTGAACGTCCTGGCCGACGTGCGATTGAGCGGCCGCACCCTGGTCATCACCGAGCCGCTGCTGCGCGTTGCCGGGTTCCTTGGTGCCTTCACCGGCATGTACTTCACGGTCGTGCTCTCCACCGACGACACCTACCGTGACGAGTTCGCCGAAGATGTCGCGCCACAGATCCGTGAAGCACTGGCGGCACGAGTGGCCTACCTCCATCACCGCGGGCACGACCGCCCCGGACACGACCACCCCGGACACGGCGAGCACGGCGACAGGGCGAGCACCGGATCGGGCCCGACTCACCGCAAGCAGTAGCTTGCCCTCCGTACGCGCCATCTGCGCCGTATGTGCCGTGCGTGCCCGTACGGTCAATGCCTTTGGAGGTCTCCCCATGCCAGATCCAGCACGCTCCGAGCAAGCAGCGTCCCATCCGTTTTTGTCGCCATCATGGTTGGTCGCGGCACGGACGATTCGCGAGAAGTACGCCGATCAGGCGGCCAAGGTCGTGGTGAGCATCCGCATGAACCAGGTCATCACCGACGTGCCCGACGAGGTCAGCGCCGAGGGTGTCGTCAAGACCTTCATGGACACATCGTCTGGCGACATCGTGATGGACCTGGGCGAACTGGAAACGCCCGATCTGACCATCACCACCGATTTCGCGACCGCTCGAGCGTTGTTCGTCGAGCAGGACCAGGCCGTTGCGATGCAAGCATTCATGGCCGGCAAGATCAAAGCGAATGGCGACATGATGAAGTTGATGGCGATGCAGACCTCGATGCCCGACGACGACATCGCGAGGACGGTCGCGGCGGAGATCAAAGCCATCACCGCCTGATCCGGTACGTCGGGAAGTCGTTCGCAGCGACGCAGCCGACTCACCCGAATGGGGGGTTGTCGGTGCCTGGCAAGAATCGGATCGGCAATGCTGATCGCCAGCGTCGTGCCCCTCGCTCTTGCGGCAACCGCCGCACCGGTCCACAACCCCGACCGCGACGGCTCGGCACGACACGACGCAACCATCATCAGCCTTGTCGGCGGGTTGCTGGTGTGGCAGCTCGTGCTCCAACCGACCATTGCCGATGAACGCTTCGGCGGTACCGACCTCACACTCGGCGCAGCACCCCGAGCGCGGCATGGTCCGGCCTGACGAGTTCATCGCCGTCGCCGAAGAAACTGGCCTGATCATCGAAGTCGGCCGTTGGGTGCCCGAAGAAGCCTGCCGCCAGGCGGTCGTCTGGAACATGGGCAGCGCCTGCCCGCTCAGGCTGAACGTCAACGTTTCAGCCGTCCAGCTCCACCACCAGGGTTTCGTCGCCGACGTTCGCGCTTGCTTGGCAGTCACCGGGTTGATCCCGGAGCTACTCACGCTCGAGATCACCGAATCGATCCTCGTCGCGCACGAGCCGATCGAGGAGGTGCTGGGGGAACTGCGCGGCATGGGCGTGACGATCGCGATCGACGACTTCGGCACCGGGTACTCCTCACTCGCCTACCTGCAGCGGTTCCCCATCTCGACGGTGAAAGTTGACCGGGCCTTCGTGTCGCAACTCCAACTCGACCGCGACCCCGCACTGGTGCGAAGCATCCTCGCTGTGGCCGAGGCGCTCTCGCTGACCGCTGTTGCCGAAGGGGTCGAAACCGAGGAGCAACTGCAGGTCCTCGAACAACTGCAGTGCCAGCTGGCGCAGGGGTACTTGCTGGCTGTTCCGTCGTCGCCCGATGTGATCGACGCGATGTTGCTGGAGGAACGCCGTACGAGCCCCAGCCCCAGTCCGGGCACAGCCAGGATCGCGCTTCGGCGTAGCGTCGGCGTGCGCTGACTCGTGCGCTCGCTCAGGTCGCGCGCACAAGCGGTGCGAGAGCGCTGGCGAGCTCGGCCACCGTCCAGCGAGCACCACGGTCGATGCTCTCACCACGAGCCCAGCTCTCGATCATGGTGACGTTTCCACCCTGAACCAGGAAGGTCTCGCCGGAGAATGCGCAGTCCGCCGTGGCCAGGTAGGCGACCAGCGGCGAGATGTTGGCCGGATCCCACTCGTCGAAGACGTTCTGCTCGGGGCGCATGATGTCTTCCAGGCCGGGCGTGGCAAGCGTCAGCCGGGTGCGCGCCCCGGGCGCGATGATGTTGCTCTTCACGCCGTAGCGCACCAGTTCCTTCGCGGCGATCTGACCCAGTGTCGCGATGCCCGTCTTCGCAGCGCCGTAGTTGGCCTGGCCGGGGTTGGAGAACAGACCCGAGGTGGACGAGGTGTGTACCAGGTTGCGCGGCTTGGTGACCCCGGCCTTGTGCTGCTCGCGCCAATACGCCGCCGCCCAGCGGGTGGGCGCAAAGTGGCCCTTCAGGTGCACCGCGATGACCGCGTCCCATTCCTGTTCGGTCATGTTGACGATGGCCCGGTCACGCAGAATGCCAGCGTTGTTGACGAGGATGTCGAGGTCGCCGAACGCCTCGACGGCCGCGTTGATCATCCGCTGCGCGCCCTCCCAATCGGCCACGTTCTCGCCGTTCACCACGGCTTCACCACCGGCCGCGACGATCTCGTCGACCACCTGCTGGGCCGGGGAGATGTCGGCCCCGCTGCCGTCATTGGTTGCCCCGAGGTCGTTGACGACCACCTTGGCACCCTCGGCCGCGAACAACAGTGCGTGCTCGCGCCCGATACCGCGGCCTGCGCCGGTGATGATCGCAACCCGACCGTCCAGTGAACCCATCGTCGAACCCCGCCTCTGTGATTCGGTCATTGGCGAACGTGCCATGTGACGCCTCCGGCACGATAGTCAGCCGACGGTACGAAGCGGGGCATTCAGGCATCCGCCAAGCCGCGAATTGCCCCCGCTGACACCCGTTGCTGGGTCACCCCGTTGCTGGGTCACCCCGTTGCGGGTCAGACCGTTGTCGGCTCGGGGGCCAACGTGGGCGGCGGGATCGTGGTCGGTGGCACGGGGACTTCGAGCGTGAGATCGATCGCTGTGCCTCGTGGCAGGGTGGTGTTCGCGGCGAGCGCGACACCGTTGGCTTCGGCCAGCACCACGATGCCGGCCTGGTCGCCGGCCACCGATCCAACCACGAGCCCTGCGGTCGTCAGGGCATCGGTGGCCTGTTGCAGGTTCAGCTCGGCGAGCGCTGGGATGGCCACGAGATCCGGGCCCTTCGACACGGCGATCGTCACCGAGGTTGAGCGGGCCACCGACGCCCCCGGTGGCGGATCCTGTCGTGTGACCGCTCCGAGCGCCTGGTCGCTGAACTCGTCGGGAACCTGCACGACCGTCAGGCCCAATGCCTGCAACTGCGCCGTGGCATCGGGCAGGGCAAAGCCAGTGAGGTCGGGCACGATACGCGGTTGGGGACCGGCCGACACCGAGACCACGATGTTGGTGCCGGGCAACACCGTGTCGCCCGCCGCAAGCGACGGCTGGTCTGGAATCGACCACGACACGATCACCCCGGTTGGCAAGGTTTCGCTGAAGGGTTCGTCACGGAGCTGAATCCCGAGCCCGAGTTGGTCGAGGGTCGAGGTGGCCCGCTCGACGGTGAGCCCGACGAGCTCGGGAAGCACCCTCGGTGCCGGGCCGGAACTGACCGTGATCACGAAAGCAGCACCCTCGTCCAGCAATGTGCCCGCGGCCGGTGCCGTGCTGATCACCACGCCGGCCGCGACCTCGTCGCTTGCTTCGGACGCAATGGCGACGTTCCAACCGAACTCGCTGATCATGTTGAGCGCCTCGCCCTCGCGCATGCCGACCAGCACGGGGATCGGGTTCGAGGTCGTGCGGCCGAGCGCCCAGGCAAGCGCACCTCCGGCGCCGGCCGCAACGAGCAGCACAGCGACGACCGCAAGGAGCTTGCGCCGCGAGCGTCGCTCGCGCAGCAGCGGTGGCGCAACGTCGGGCTGCGGCGGAGGCGGCACCTCACGCTGCGGCGTGGGCGTTTCGGTGCCAGCGCGTCCGGCACCGCCGGGCACCGGGCCCGCGCCCTCAACCGGGGCCGAACCGGCAACCGGACCTGCACCGCTCTCGGCTGCCGCGTCGTTGACTGGGCCAGGGATGCCAGCGTGGTTGACCCGATTCGCCGGGTCAACCGTGACATCGGCGACCGCGACATCGGCGACCGCGCTCGGCGCTTGGGCAAACAGCCCAGCCGACAGCAGCGCCATCGGTGCCGGCCTGGGCAACTTCTGGGCGGCTTGCAACAGCCCGCGTCCGAACTCGCTGGCGCTCGATCGATCCGCCGGCTCCGGCCGACCCGCTCGCTCCAGTACCGCCGCGAGGGCACCGAGATCGGCCGAAACCGGCATCAACCGATCAACCCGGTTGGCCAGCGTCGCCACGGTCGAATCGCCGACGAACGGCAGCACCCCGGTGACCGCCTCGACCAAGCACAGACACAGCGAGTACACGTCACTCGCCGGAACGACGGTCTGGCCGAGCGCCCGCTCAGGAGACGCGTACCGTGCCCGGTCGATGTTCATCGCCGACGGGTCGACGTGCCGTTCTTCAGCAACCAGCGCAGCAAGGCCAAGATCAGCGATCCTCAGCCGGCCGTCATCGCCGAACACCAGGTTGCCCGGGCGGATGTCTCCATGCACGAGACCAGCACGATGGGCGACATCAAGGCCGCGGCATACGTCGAGGCCGACCATCACCGCTTGCGAGGGGCTGATCGAGCGACGCCGGTCGCGCAGGTCACGCAGGCTGCCGCCGTTGAGGTTCTCGCACACCACGTAGAACACCCGGCGGCCACCCCACGAGGCCGCACCCGCTCCGAGCACCTCGACGAGGTTGGGATGGCGGGAGCGCATCAGCCGCTCGATCACCGCTTCAAACCGCTCGGAGAATCCTGCACCGGCACAGATGTCGGGGTGGATGATCTTGATCGCCACGGTGTCACTGGCGACAAGATCGACCGCTTCAAAAATGGCGATGTCGAGCCCGATCCCTCGACGGGTGCCAAGACGGTACCGACCACCGATGATCCGTTCCGATAGCGGCGCCTTCGTTCGTGCCGTGCCTGTCGCGGCATCGGTCGCGGCATCGGTCGCGGCATCGGTCGCGGCATCGGTCGCGGCATCGGTCGCGGCATCGGTCGCGGCATCGGTCGCGGCATCGGTCGCGGCATCGGTCGCGGCAT
>JANOKQ010000631.1:0-3013 GCA_031419375.1 Acidimicrobiaceae bacterium | reverse complement strand
CGGTGAGGACTTCGTCGGTGTGCTCGCCAAGGTGGGCAACCATCCAAACGGGCTCGGACGGGGTGCTGGCGAACCGGGCTGGCGGCCTGGGCTGACGAACCCGGCCGGCGGTCGGGTGGTCGAACTCGATCACCGAGTCATTGGCGACGACCTGGACTTGATTGGCGACATCGGCGAGCGCCGTGACGAGTCCACACGGAACATCGTTGGCAAGAAGCGCACCAACCGCATCGTCGACCGACATCGTCGAGAACGCGTTCGCGATCAGCCCGCCGAGCGTCTCAAAGTTCTCCATGTTCAGCATCGCGCTGAAGCTGTTGAACCGTTCGTCGTCGCACCATTCGGGATGCCCGAGCGCGCGGTACAGCCCCATCCGCTGTTCGATGGTTCCAGTGAAATACACGAGTTGCCCGTCGTCGCACTGCGTGAGCGAGTAGATCTGCGCGAGCGTGGGCCCGGCCTTGACATCGTCGTCGAGCAACGTTTCGGTCATCATCCCGTCAGGCCACAGAAAACTGATCGAGGCGTCGACCATCGACAGATCGATGTGTTGCCCGTGCCCCGTCCGCTCACGGTGGAACAGCGCAGCGGTGACGGCCTGGGCTGCGTAGCCTGCGGTCGATTTGTCGACGACGGCATGGCGGATCAGGTCGGGGAACGGGATCTCTGGATTGACCTGCAGCGCGATGTGGCCAGTGATCGCCTGGATGACAGGATCGAAAACTGGCCGATCCGCCATTGGACCCAAGAGGCCGTAGCCCGAGATCCACAACGTGATCAGCCGCGGGTTGGTCGTGCGCAGCTCGGCCGGCCCGAGGCCGAGTCGTTCCATCACGCCGGGACGGAAGTTCTGGATGACGACATCAGCGCCATCGATCAGCCGTCGCACCACCGCAACGCCGCGTTCGTTGGCGAGGTCCACGCAGACCGAGCGCTTGCCGCGGTTGGTCGAGATGAAGAAAGCGTTCAGCCCGCCCTTGCTGTAGGACGGGTAGGGGCGCAGTCGGTCACCCACACCCGGCGGCTCGATCTTGACCACGTCGGCGCCTTGATCGGCCAGGATCGTCGCGGCCAGCGGGCCCGACACGATCTGGCTCAGATCGATCACGCGCACCCCTTGGAGTGGTCCCATCGTCGTTCCCCTTGCGTTCGATTGGTGTGGGGGAACCTACAGGATCCCCGATCCCTCACGATCCAAGCCGGATCTACTGGCCACTCGGGTTCGGGGCCGTGGTGGTTGGTGCGATTGGCACGATCGGTTCCGGTGCGCTGCCGGTGAGGGCGGCGAGTTCCTCGCTGATCAGTCGCACGATCAGTTGGTCGAGGGCCATCTCCTCGTAGTCGGTCGCGGCGATGTCCGATGATCCTCCGGTGGCCGCGCCAGCGGCGCCGTACGACAAGAACACGAACCGAGCTCCGGTCGCGAGTGCGATCTGTCGGAAAACCGCCTCGGCCTGGTCATCGGATTCCGACGAGGCGATCGGGATCACCTTGATCCCGCGTGCCACTGCATCGACGAGCGCGTCCGGGTACGGCACCGGAACCTGCCGGTCGAGGCGAGGTGGTGCGTCTCCAACAAGGAAGATCAGCTGAAGCGTCGAGGCAGGATCGCGCCAGGCTGGTTCGGCGAGTGCCGCGGCGAGACCTTCCTCGACCGCTTCGGGATAGTCGCCGCCCCCATCGGCGACAACATCCAACAGTGCAGTGCGGAACACGTCGATGTCGCCGGTGAAATCGAAGGTTGTACTGACGAACAGGTCGCCCTCATCGCGGTAGAGGGTGAATGCGAAGCGCACATCGGGGCGGGTTTCGAATGCCGCAACTCGCTTGGCGACTTGATCAATGGTGGTCTTCAACCGGTCGATCTCGTCACCCATCGACCCGGTCGCGTCCAGCAAGAACAACACGTCAAGCGCAACTGCGCCCTGCGCTGGGCCGCCAGGGGTGCTCAGGTTCAGCGCAGCGGACCCTCCGGGTGCTGCGGACGCAGTGACCTCGCCGACCGTGAAACTGAACTCGCTGATGTCTGCCGCACCGTACAGCGCCGGCAGGAACCGGGCGGTGCCGTTGGCGGTTGTCCGGACCGTGCCAATCGAACGCCCGGCGCCCTCGACGGTGACCGTGACGATGACAGGGACCCCGGCCGCTGGCAAGCCGTTCGAACCGGTGACGGTGACGACGATGCGACCCTTCGCATCGAACGGGCGGGTCGAGATCTCCAAACCGGCGATTCGTTCGGCGTACTCGAGGTATCCGGCGAAGTCGGCGTTGTCGTCGACGCTCCCAGCGCGCAACGTCGGCTGATCCTGTGCGTACCCCTCGGTGCTCAAGTCTCCCTCGTCAGGCTCAGCGGCGGCATCGGATGCGGTATCGGATGCGGCATCGGTTGCGGCTGGTGCGGCGCTTGCGTCTGCGCTGAACTCTTCGGCCGATGCGTCGTCTGCTCCGGCGTCCCACTCCGGTGCCCCATCAATCCAACCGCCGTCGGCCGATGCCGTGGGTGTCGCCGTAGCGGGGTCGGCAACGGTTGTCGCGTTGTCGGCGCTCCCGCACGCCGTGGCGGCGACGAACAATGAGGCGATGGCGAGCGATCGGAACGTGGTCATGGTGCTTTGACGGTCGGTGCCGCCGAATAAGTTCCCGCCGGTTCCCGCTCCAGCGCGTGTCAAGAGTAGGTGCAGCTGCGTCGTGCCGACCGGAAACCGAAGCGACGGATGCGACCGGTCCGACCAGGCATCGGGGCATGAGGGCGGGGCGCGGGGCGCTGGCATGGGGGTGCTCGGCGCATAGGGTGCCGCAGGTGAGAATCCGGGTTGGGCTGTTCGGGACGAGTTGGTGGGCCGAAGCGATGTACCGGCCTGCCTTGGCCGGTCACCCCGATGCGGAGGTGGTTGCTGTGTGCGGCCGCCATCCGTCGTCGACCAGGCGTTCGTCCGCCGCTGGGCAATCCCCGCATCGCCACCGCCAACGACAGCCGACAAAGTGCAGGAGCTGCGCGGCCTGCGCGCCGGCG
>JANOKQ010000630.1:0-2518 GCA_031419375.1 Acidimicrobiaceae bacterium | reverse complement strand
CGCCAACCGGCACCTGGTCGCCACGCGTGCCGCCCGCATCGATCCGTTGCATGGTGAGCGCCGCGACATCGACGAGGTACGCAACCGAACCGGCCGCCACCAGCGCGGACCGCTCGTCGACCGGGGTGGGACCGGTGCTGGTGGATTGCACGCTGCCGTCGCGCCCGTCGAGCACAGTGATGGATCCATCACCGCGGTCGTGCACGAGGACGACTGAGTCGAGGTCGGCGAGATCGTAGGCAGTTGAATCGGGGTCGAGTTCGATGGCAATGCTCGGGCGTTCGCTACGCGCCGCCGAGAGAACGACTCGGCCACGCGCTTCGCCCGACATCCACACCGTGGCGACGCCACCTTGCACGGAATCGGTCGACGAAACGGACACGGTGACGAGCACGGCTAAGAACGCGGCTGCTGCACACAGGACGGCGACGGTCCGCACCGCGACGCCGAACGACGAGACGACCGCCGTACTCGCATCTCGTCGCATCGTTGTCTGCATCTCCGAAACCCTTTCACGTTGCCCGGCCGCAGTCTGGGTGGCGCCGACATTGAACCGCCTCGACGTTGTTGACTGGTGAAGTCAACCGGTGATGATGCCCGATGTTACGGGATTCCAGACCGGAGCATCAGGCAGCAGAGCCGCTCCGGGACTGCGTCGCTACCGGGGCGTCCGGCGCGATCTCGGCCTGTGGTATAGCCTCCCGCCCGTTCGACGGACGACGGGAGTGTTCATGAAGGTTTTCAGCAGGCTCAGTTTGGCGGTAGTTGCCCTACTGATCGCATCTGTGGTGGCCAGCACGACGCAGCCGGTGACGGCGGCGCCGCTGCCCCAGGGGCCGCGCACCGAGGCGGTCGTCAAATCACTGTATGCGGCCTACGACATCAACGGTCCAGCGGTGACCATTGGGGGTGTGCCATTCCAGGCAGGAACGACGCCTGGATTTACCGCCGGTCCCAATTCCCAGTGCGTCGCCAACCCTACGATCCTCCCGCCGACCACGGCGGAGATGACCGAAATGCTGCGCTGCTTCAGCTGGGGCGACGATCAGGCACCCGGGTTCGTCCGGTTGGCCGGCGTGCCCAACGGGGTCTACGAGATCAGCCTGTGGAGCTGGGAAGACAGCATCGCCAGCTACTTCGACGTCACGATCGAAGGAACCGTGTACACCATCTACACGACGGTACCGAACCAGTGGACGTTGCTCGGACCGTTCCGTGTTCAGGTGGTCGACGGCACATTGAACGTGTCCACGCTGGGTGCCGCTGGCAACCTGGCAGGAATCAGGGTCGACCGATTGGTCGAGACCGCCGATCCGGGAACCGCACCGCAGACCCGGTTCGAACCCGTCACGCCGTCGCGCATCTTCGACACCCGACCCACGTCACGGGTGAACCACCTCGGAGCCAAGCCTGCAACTGATTCGACGACCACGGTCCAGATCACCGGTCAGGGTGGGGTTCCAGCCACCGGCGTTGTGGCTGTGGCGGTCAACGTCACAGCCACTGAAGCCGGAGGCGCAGGATTCGTCACGGCGTTCCCCGCCGGCTCCGGCCGACCGCTGGCATCCAACCTGAACACCCAAGTCGCCGGCGACACGGTGCCGAACATGGCCATCGTCGCTCTCGGCGCTGGCGGGGCCATCTCGCTGTATACCAACAGTTCGGCGCATCTGATCGTTGACGTCGCCGGGTACTTCACCAACAGCATCACTTCGTCGGCTGGCCGATACTTCCCGGTCGACCCGCAGCGTGTGCTCGACACACGACCCAGCAGCCTGATCGGCTATGCGGGTGCGAAACCGACAGCTGGTGCGGTCGTCAGTGTGCCGATCCGTGGGCGGGTTGGAGTCCCGGCCAATGCCAGTGCGGTGGCGATCACGCTCACCGGCACCGAGGCCGACGGTGCCGGCTTTGTCACCGCGTTCCCCAGCGGCATCGCCATTCCGACCGTTTCGAACCTGAACCTCGCCGGGCAGGGTTCGACGATCGCCAACATGGCGATCGTGCCAATCGGGGCCGATGGCAGCATCAACTTGTTCACCCAGCGCGGCACGCATCTGCTCGTCGACGTGCAGGGCTGGTTCGGCGATAACACGGTGCCGGCCGGCACGGCCGGCTACTTCGTGATCCAGCCTCCGACACGGACAGCGGATAGCCGTTCGGCCACACGTGTCGGGCTGGCACCCGGGCCGTTGGCTCAGCTCACCGTGGTCCAGCCGTCGCTCGGCCAGACCCCGGCAGCGACTCCGGTGTCGGCGGTGCTGTTCAACCTCACCGCGACCGAAGTCGTTGCAGCAGGTTTCGTTTCGGCATTCCCTGCTGGTGGCACGCTACCCACCGTGTCAAACCTGAACGTGGGTGGTCCTGGCCAGACAGTGGCAGTGCTGTCGATGACCAAGACGAATGCGGCTGGATCAATCAGTCTGCTCACGCAGTCCGGCGGCGAACTGATCGTCGACGTGACCGGGTGGATCACAGCCTGATCCCGTCGGCGCCCTGACGCCACCGCACGCACCCA
>JANOKQ010000629.1:0-3715 GCA_031419375.1 Acidimicrobiaceae bacterium | reverse complement strand
CGGCGGAGCCGATGGCGAAGCCCTTGGTGACGGCCTTGGTGGTGTTGCCGACTGCGTCGAGGCTGACCATGATCCGCTCGGCCTCGCCGTGGAACTCACCACTCATCTCGGCAATGCCGGCGGCGTTGTCGCTGACCGGACCGAAGGTGTCTTCGCTGACGATGACACCGGTGGTGGCGAGCATGCCCATGCCGGTGAGGGCGACGAGGTAGAAGCTGAACAGCAGGTTGCCGCCACCGATTGACAACGCCACGCCGATGGCGATGGCGATGGCCAACACGGCGTAGACCGAGCTTTCGAGGCCGCTTGCGGTACCGGCGAGGACCACGGTGGCCGGGCCCGTCTCGGTGCTCGCGGCGATCTCTCTCACCGGTTTGTAGTGCGTGCCCGTGTAGTACTCGGTGAGGCGGCTGATGCCCTGCGCCAGCACCAGGCCGATGGCCACGGCACCGAAGCACTTCCAGCCGGCGTTGTCGTAGTCGTTGCCCACGTACAGCAGCGACACGAGCAGGGTGCCGATGAGGGTGAGCGTGCCGGCCACGAGGAAGCCGCGGTTGATCGGCTTCAGCGCATCGGTTTCGCCCTCGCGGGCCTTCACCGCAAATACGCCGGCGATCGAGGCGACCACGCCGATGGCGCGGGCCGCGACGGGGAAGATCAAGCCCAGCGCCGGGTTGGCGCCGATCGAGTTGAACGCGGCCACACCGAGGATGATCGAGGCGACGAGGGTGACCTCATAGCTCTCGAACAAGTCGGCGGCCATCCCGGCGCAGTCGCCCACGTTGTCGCCCACGTTGTCGGCGATGGTGGCCGGGTTGCGCGGGTCGTCTTCGGGGATGCCGGCTTCGACCTTGCCGACGAGGTCGGCACCGACGTCGGCCGCCTTGGTGAAGATGCCGCCGCCGACTCGCAGGAACAGCGCGAGCAGCGAGCCACCGAAACCGAAACCGATGAGGATCACCGAGCTGGTGTTCTGGAACACCATGATGATCGCCGTCGCCCCGAGCAGGCCGAGCCCAACGGTGAACATGCCCGCCACACCACCGGTTCGGAACGCCACGTCGAGCGCCTTGGGCATGCTGTTGGTCAGCGCCGCTGCGGCGGTACGTACGTTGCCGCGGGTGGCGAGCGTCATCCCGATGTAGCCGGTGAGCCCCGAGGCCAAACAGCCAAGTATGAACGCCACCGTGCGCCACAAGCCGACCTCAGCGAACGACATCGCCACGGAACCACCTGGCTTGATGATTGCGGTCGACGTGAGGAACACGATCGCTGCGAGCGGGACGAGGATCACGATGATCGTCTTGAACTGACGCTTCAGGTAGGCCTGGGCCCCCTCTTGGATCGCCTTGGCGATCTCCTGCATCTTCGGGCTGCCCGCGTCGGCAGCCAAAACACTTTTGGCCAAGTAAAAGCCGACCGCAATGGCGACGAGCGCGGACGCTGCGGAGAGCAGGAGGACGAGCCACTCACCGCCTTTGAACTCGAATACTTGATAGCCGCCTTCGGCAAGAATTGATGCTGACACCGCACGACCTTGTGGGTTTGGGGGCGTCGTCATCGACGCACCGTTCGTGGAAACGTGGAGAGTGTAGGGACAATCGCGCGGCAGCGACGAAACGTCCTGACCGTTCATCCGCGCCCGGGTCCAGCGACAGCGCGTCCTCGCCGACGGAGTTCGTGTCGTCGCACATGTGGCGCTACCGTTCGCCCAGCGGTCTCCAGTACGACGAAAGCTGTCATCTTCATGGCTCAGACAACCCCTCCCGAAACGGCACCGGCTCAGGTGTCACGTGCCCGTGGCCCGGTTACGGCAACCGCCGTCGGCAAGAAGCGCAACAACCGGTTCTTCCTGCTCGACCTGTACGGCACCGCCGTCGGTAAGAAGTACGTGATGGCCATCACCGGTGTAATCGGGATCGGCTACGTGGTTGTCCACATGGTCGGCAACTTGAAGATGTACCTCGGTATCGAGTCCGACGGGATCTACGCGATCGATCACTACGGCGAGTTCCTTCGGGAACTGCTCGTGCCGATCGTGCCGCGCACCGTCACGCTGTGGATCTTGCGCTCGGTGCTCATCGCCGCGTTGATCCTGCACGTCCACGCGGCCTACACCCTGACGGTCATCAACCATCGGGCGCGTCCGGTGAAGTATCAGACCGCCCGCGACTACCAGGTGGCCAGCTTCGCCAGCCGAACGATGCGCTGGACCGGCGCCATCGTGTTGCTGTTCATCATCTGGCACCTACTCGACCTCACCGGCGGTCAGGTCAACCCCGACTTCGTTCGTGGCGAGACCTACCGCAACATCGACGCCAGCCTCAGCCGGGTTCCCGTCGCCATCTTCTACATCCTCGCCAACATCGCCCTCGGAACGCACCTCTACCACGGGGTGTGGAGCCTGTTCCAGTCGATCGGCTGGAACAGCCCGCGGTTCAACGCCTGGCGGCGCTGGCTCGCCACCGGCGTGGCCACCGCGGTCGTTGTCGGCAACGTCTCGTTCCCTGTCGCCGTCCTCGCCGGCGTCGTCCAGGTCTGACCGAAAGGCTCACGAATGAGCACAGATGTGTTACACGACAAGCTCGCCAGCAAGGCACCCGATGTCGCGGTTGCCGATATGTGGGAGACGTTCAAGAGCGACATGAAGTTGGTGAACCCCAACAACAAGCGCAAGTTCAAAGTCATCGTGGTCGGTACCGGCCTCGCAGGCGCTTCGGCCGCGGCCACGCTCGCCGAGCTCGGCTACCAGGTGGACGCATTCACGTTTCACGACTCGCCCCGTCGCGCCCATTCGATCGCCGCGCAGGGCGGGATCAACGCCGCCAAGAACTACAAGGGCGACGGCGACTCGGTTCACCGCCTGTTCTACGACACCATCAAAGGCGGCGACTTCCGCGCCCGCGAATCCAACGTCCACCGCCTGGCTGAGGTGAGCGTCGACATCATCGACCAGATGGTTGCCCAGGGCGTGCCGTTTGCTCGCGAGTACGGCGGACTGCTCGACAACCGCAGCTTCGGCGGGGCGCAGGTGAGCCGTACGTTCTACGCCCGCGGCCAGACTGGTCAGCAGTTGCTGATCGGCGCCTACCAGCAGATGTCGCGCCAGGTCGGCCTCGGTAACGTGCGCCTGTACAACCGTTGCGAGCTCGTCGACACCGTGGTGATCGACGGCCGCTGTGCTGGCATCGTCACCCGCGACCTCGTCAATGGTGAGTTCGAATCCCATGCCGCGCACGCTGTTGTGTTGTGCACCGGTGGCTACGGCAACGTGTTTTTCTTGTCGACGAATGCGATGGCCTGCAACATCACCGCTGCCTGGCGCGCCCACCGTCAGGGGGCGTTCTTCGCCAACCCGTGCTACACGCAGACCCCCCCGCCGTCCACCCCCCCGGCCCACGACACCCAGACCACGCGGACCCTGTTGTCGGAGTCGGTGCGCACCGACGGGCGGGTGTGGGTGCCCAAGGCAGTCGGCGACGAGCGGGCCGCAGCCGAGATCCCCGAAGATGAACGCGACTATTATCTCGAGCGGCTGTATCCCAGCTTCGGCAACCTCGCGCCGCGCGACATCTCGTCGCGTGCCGCGAAGCGCGCCGTCGACAGCGGTCGTGGTGTGGGGCCGTTGAAGAACGGGGTCAACCTCGACTTCGCCGATGCGGTCCGGCGGCTCGGCAAAGACCTGGTTCAAGAGCGCTACGGCAACCTGTTCGAG
>JANOKQ010000628.1:0-3401 GCA_031419375.1 Acidimicrobiaceae bacterium | reverse complement strand
GTCGGCATCGAGGCCAAGCGCATGATCGGTCGGACGCCCGGGCGGATCAAGACCATCCGCCCGCTCAAAGACGGCGTCATTGCCGACTTCGAGGTGTGCGAGAAGATGCTCCGCTTCTTCATCCAAAAGGTTCATGCCAGCCGGTGGAGCAAGCCGCGCATGGTGATCTGTGTGCCGTCGGGCATCACGGGGGTCGAGCAGCGTGCCGTGCAGGACGCGGCCGAGTACGCGGGGGCGCGCAAGCCGGTACACATCATCGAAGAGCCGATGGCCGCGGCGATCGGTGCCGATCTGCCGGTGCACGAGCCGAGCGGCAACATGATCGTCGACATCGGCGGCGGCACCACCGAGGTCGCAGTCATCTCCCTCGGCGGGATCGTCACCGCCCAGTCGGTGCGTATCGCTGGTGACGAACTCGACGAGGCAATCCTGCAGTTCGTCAAGAAGGAGTTCTCGCTCGCGATCGGCGACCGCACATCGGAAGAGATTAAGATCCACATGGGCTCGGCGTGGCCGCTCGACGACGAGCTCACCGCCGATATCCGCGGTCGCGACATGATCAGCGGTTTGCCGCGCACCGTCCCGATCACCACCGAACAGGTGCGCGAGGCGTTGGCCGAACCGGTGTCGGCAATCATCGACGCCGTCAAGGCCACACTCGACAAGACGCCGCCCGAGCTCGCGGCCGACATCATGCAACAGGGAATCACCCTCACCGGTGGGGGAGCGCTGCTCGCCGGAATCGACCAACGGCTTGCCCACGAGACGGGGATGTCGATCAAGATCGCTCACGAACCGCTGTTCAGCGTGGTCATTGGTTCGGGTCGGGCGCTGGAAAACATTGATGCCATGCGGGGGCTGATGTCGCTCGGCGGCGACGAGTAGTTCGCAGCACTCCCATGGCCATCTATTCGGTGGGTCGGCGACGCGTCATGTTGCTGCTCGTACTCACCTCGATCTTTCTCGTCTCGCTCGATCAGCGCGGCAACGCGGTGATTGACAGGTCGCGCAGCTTGTTGGCGCTCGCGCTCGAGCCGTTCGACGCTGCGGCTCGGTCGATCGCGTTGCCCGTGCAGAATGGCTGGCACGGGATGGTCAGCTACGACGATGTGCGGCGCGAGAACGAAGCGTTGCGGGCGCAGATCGAGGTGCAGCGCGGTGCCGAGATCGAGGCCCGCGCAGCCATCTTGGAGTTCGAGGAACTACTCATCTTGAACCAGCTCGACGGTGCTGGCAGCTATCCGTCGCTCACCGTTCGGGTGCAGGGCGAACGGGCCAGCAACTTCCAGTACACGGTGCAGATCGACAAGGGGAGCACCGATGGAATCGAAGTCGGGATGCCGTTGGTGAACGGCGCTGGCTTGGTCGGCAAGATCAGCCAGGTCAACCCGAATTCGTCGATCGTCCTGCTTGTTTCGGACCCCGAGTTCAGCATTGGGGCGAAGTTGCTCACCAAGGCCGAGTTGGCCGCGGCGGTCCCCAGTTCGGCCAGCCCGACTGCGAACGGGCCGAACGTGGCCACCGGCCCCACCCTCGCCGATACCGCCGATACGGCGACGCCGACGACCATTGACCGGGTACCGGGCCCACTCGATCCCGTGGTGATCGACGCGCCGACAACCGCCCGTCCGGCACCGCGCCCGGCGGCCACGGTGGACTCGGTGCCAGCAGGAACCAACGGGACCGTAGCGCCAGACGCGACCACGGATCCGCAAGCGGGGAGCGACGTCGTGGTCTCGACAATCTCCCCAACCACGACGTCGACCACGATCGAAGTGGGGGAAATCGTGATCGAGACCGGCAGCTTGTCGGGGCAGGGAGCCGGGCGACCATTGGTGATGCGCTTCGTCGAAGACTCGGCGACCAAGGGCCGAGTCAAGGTTGGCGCGATCGTGCAGACTGCCGGTGGTATCCGCTCAATCTCTCCTCCCGGGCTTCCCATCGGCGTGGTCACGGCGGTTCGCGAGCAGACCGGCTCACGGGCATTGTTGGTGGAGGTCGAACCGGCCGCGAACCTGAACAAGCTGAGCTTCCTCAGCGTGGTGCTGTACGTGCCGAACACGAGCGGCACCTGAGGCGTGCGTGCGTTCCTGACCGGCCCGCTGATCCGGTTGTTCCCGGTGGGTCTGTGCGTGCTGGCCGTACAGCGAACCGTGCTCACCGACGCACGCGCCTTCGATGTGGTGTTGCAAATCGTTCTCGCTCTAGCGGCCGCGGCCGGTGCCGGTGCCGGTCCCGAACGCGGTGCAATAGCTGGGTTCACCCTGGGGCTGATGTACGACCTTGCCGTCGGCAGCCCGCTGGGCCTCACGGCGTTGATGTATGCACTGGCGGGCTTCGTGGCCGGCTACGTGTTCACATTGACGCGCACCCCGCAGTGGTGGTTGGCCGGCATCTTCACGGCCATCGGCGCGGCCGTCGGCGAGGCTGCGCTACCGGCCGGCAGAACCTTGATTGGCGAGGACGGGTGGTTCACCTCGCGATTGTTCACCATCATTCCTGTTGTCACGGTGTTCGCCATGTTGCTCAGCCCGCTGTTCGTCCCACTCGGTCGATGGTGCATGTGCGTGAAGAAGCCGAGGTGGAAAGCGATGCACGAAGCGTGACCGCGCGCCCATCCGCCTATCCGCCCGCGCGCCCGCGCGCCCGCCACGATCGACCAAACTGGTGCCATGGCCATCGATCGTCGTAGTAGCCGCCTCGGCATGCTGGCGCTCGTAGCCGTGTTACTGGTGGGTGCGTTGGGAACGCGGCTGTGGTTCTTGCAGAGTGTGCAGTCGGCCACGTTCCAACTCACCGTCGATTCGGCCAAGCGGCGCGAGGTCACCTTGCCGCCGGAGCGTGGCCGGATCTTCGATTCGGACGGTCGCATCCTCGCCGACAACGACCGTGTCCTCACCGTCACTGCGGAGTGGGCGGTGATCCGCCGGAACCGTTCGCGGGCGATGCTGTTCGAGCGGCTGTCCGGGTGGGTGAAGGTTCCCGTCGCCGATCTCGAGCAGCGCTTCCAGGACGGCAAGGACTTCTTCGATCCGCTCTTGCCGATGCCGCTCGTAGAAGATGTCGACGAGGTAACCGTGCAGAACATCCTGGAACGTTCGGAGGATTTCCCCGGCATCGATGTGGTCGAGCAATGGCGGCGGGTGTACCCGTTCGCGCCGCTGGCCAGCCATGTGGTCGGGTACATGGGCGCGCTGAACGAGGGCAACATCGACGAGTACCTCGCCCGCGGGTACAACCGCAACGAACGCATCGGCCAGTTCGGGATCGAGGCGAGCATGGAAGCCGAGTTGCACGGCACCTGGGGCAAGCAGGTATGGGAGATCGACGCAGCAGGCAACACCGTGCGTCTGCTGGAAGAAGTCGAGCCGGTGGCCGGCAACGACGTGCAGTTGAGCATC
>JANOKQ010000627.1:0-2949 GCA_031419375.1 Acidimicrobiaceae bacterium | reverse complement strand
CACCTACGAACCGGCCGAGCGCGCGGTGCGACTCCACCATCGCCTTGTCTTTGTCCACCCATACCGCAACGGCAACGGCCGACACGCCCGATTGATAGCCGACCTCTACCTCCACCTCATCGGGGAGCCCAGACTGACGTGGGGCACAGGCGAGAACATCGAGACCGACAGCACCGCCCGACGCAACTACACCACCGCGCTCCAAGCTGCCGACCGCGGCGACGGCCACCACTTCGAGACTTCGCCCAACGATGACCGTCCGTTGTCATCACGGACGCGGACAGCCGGGAACGAAAGTCGCGAAAAGTCGCGGCAAAGCGCGGAATGCGGGCGATTCGGAGACCTTGGCGGACACTGCCGGTCACCCGCAAATCACCTCTGAGCAGGCCGTCATGCCCTTCGACCCACGACGATAAAGTCAGCCGCGTGGCAGCCCGATTCCCCCAGCTCCACAAGACATAACACCACGTAGATGGTCCTTTCTGAGGTCTTCCGACAGGGCCAATCTAGCGGATTTCTACCGCTCTGGCGAGCACACGGCGAGCACCTCGAATGTGCATAGGAGATCAGATCGGCGTCCGGCCCTTGTCGCAGGGAGGCCCCGGCGGACGGCGGACGGCGGTCAGAGAGGTGCACAGGTGAAGGTGCGTGGCAGCCCGGCCAGTCGGATTGACCGTGCGTCAAGCAACCTTGCACGCATGAAGGTTCGACCGCTACGCACGTACAACGTGCCCGACATTGCCGACCACGTCATCCACTTCACCGGCCGCGCCGGCAAGCGGATCAACGTCGATCCGAAGGTCGAGGCGCTTCCAGACGAACAACGATTGGTTCAGATTCTTGTCGACGGGAGGATTCGGGACTTCGAGACGTTCGGCGCTGATTGTCCTGTCACGTGCCTGACGGAAAGCGGCTCTCGTGACGGTGATGTGGGTCATGCGGCAGTTTGAAGGGCTGGTTGTTCGTGGGGCAGGACGAGGTTGATCGGTCCGCAGGCGAGCATCACGAGTGCGAGCGCGGCGGTGGCGGAGTGGAAGCCGTAGCCGCGGCGGATGATGAGTCGGGCTTTGACGTTCATCTCTTCGACGCGGCCGTTGCTCGATCGCGTTGATGATGATCCCGCGCCGGTCACGCATCGTTCTGGCTGCTTTTCTGAACGGCTTCAACCGGGATCTCAAGGCGCGGGTGATCCACCGGTCGAGCAGTCCGATTGCTTCAGCGGGTTCGAGGCCTGCGGTGAATATCAACGCGGCGGTGTGTACTTCGAACGGTTCGCCTTCACCCCCCCGGCCCGAAGCTGCCGTCGCCATCGTTCGAACTGGCACGGGTGACGAAGGGGCGCTGTTCCTCGAGGTCGCACCCCAGCCACCTCACCGCATCGAAGGCCTCGCGCTCGACGAGGCGCCGGCCGAACCCCTGGCGACATCGGGCGCCCAATCGGGCCTCTTCGAAGTGAACGGTCGGCGGCTGTTCCTCAGCTGCGTCGGCCACGGCGAACCGACCGTTGTCCTCGTCGGCGGTCTGAGCAGCGACTGGACCGAGGTCCAACAGGCCGCCTCCGCCACCACACGAGTTTGCAGCTACGACAAACCCAACGTCCTCGGCAGCCGCAGCGAGCACGCCCCCACCCCCCGCGACGCGGCCGGGATGGCCGACGAGCTCGCCGCGTTGCTCGCGACCGCTGCCGTGCCCGACCCCTACGTGCTCGTCGGCCACTCCAACGGTGGCATGGTCGCCCAGCTCCTCGCCGCAGCCCACCCCGACCAAGTCGCCGGCATCGTCCTCGTCGACAGCGCCCACGAGGACCAAGACCTACGCGCCGCAGACCTGGCCCGCAGCCAGCTTCCTCCCGAGGAGGCCGATGCGCTGATCGCCGGCATGACGGCCATGCTGCCGCGCCTCGTCGACCCCGAGCAGTTCGACCACACCCTGAGTCGCGACCAGCTGAGGGCCAGCCGGACGACCTCCCCCCTCCCGGCCGTACCCATGGCCGTGCTCGTCCACGGCCTGCCCCTCGAAGAGGTCCCACCCCAGCTGACCGAACTCTACGAACCCATGTGGCAGGAGATGCAGCGCCAGGTCGTCGCCCTCGTCCCCGGCGCCAGCTATCAGGTCGTCCCCGACACCAGCCACGACATCCACGGCGATCGTCCCGACGTCGTCGCCAACACCATCATCGAAGTCGTAACCGCCGCCCGAGAGCAACCGCACTGAACTGAATACTGGGGATCGTGCCCGGCGCAGTCCGACGCCCCGACTGAGAGAGCTTCTCGCCACGTCGAACACCGAACTCATCGACCAGAGCTCGTGGGCCACCGCCACCCAAGTCGGCGCCGCGCTTCGTATCTCGTGGTCAAAGTCGTAGCGCCCTGAGCATCTCGCCCGCCAGGCATCCAGGCGGCGCGCCATAACGCCCGCCCATATCGCCGTCGGTGAGGACCTCCATCGTCGACGACGTTGTCCACCTGTTAACACCCGAACAACTCGAAGAACTCCGACTGTTAACCTTATGCCGAGTCGCTGATTGTGCCGAGCGGGTGCTCATCGCCTGATTCCACGCGTTGCGTTGGTGTTTCCTGCTTGCCTGCGCGGTTGGGGATTGGCCGCCGAGTGTGGCGCAGGCGAAACGGGCCAGCGCTGGGTGGTGCGCACACGAGTTGAGAGGCAAGCAGCAGCCAGATCGGGCTGGGCGCAGGTTTATGCTCGGAGCTATGTCGATGGTGGCAGCGTCACACGGCCAACCGATTCGTGACAGGTTGGCGGCGGAGATGCAGGTACAAGCTGGCACGGCACCGGTGACCTCGATCCTGCTCGCGGGCACCTGTCAACGGACGATGTCGTCGCCGAGCTCCGCCCGTTGCTGTGCGACTGCCATCCGACGAGTTGGGCGGCGACGTTTTCTCCGCCGCTACGCTCGTCGATCGTGACCGGCCATCTGTGCGTCCTCGG
>JANOKQ010000626.1:0-2747 GCA_031419375.1 Acidimicrobiaceae bacterium | reverse complement strand
GACCGGCTCATCGCCGGCCTGGTGGCCGTCGGCCTCGTGACCGTCGACCTCGTGACCGTCGACCGGTATGCGGTGCGCCTACCGACATGATATCTTGGACGCATGACGACACAGCTGGCGCTGCGCGTGCCCGACGATCTGCTCGCAGACCTCGATTGGTTGATCGCACGGTGTGCCTATTCCTCTCGGACCGAAGCGATGCGCGATGCGATCGTGCGCGTCGTCGAGATCGAACGTCGCCGCCTGGTCGGCGAGCAGATCGTCGAGGCGTATACCCGTCAGCCGCAGACCGACGACGAGCTCGCGGGAGCGTCGTCGCCGACCTGGTTGGGCCTCGACGACGATGACTGGTCGGGTGTCGATGCGCCAAGGTGAGATCTGGTGGGTGGAGCAGCCCGACCGAAAGCGGCGACCCCACCTCGTGCTCACCCGTGACGCCGCGCTACCCGTGCTCCGTGGCGTCCTCGCCGCTCCGCTGACCAGGACCGTTCGGGGAATCCCAACCGAGGTTGCGGTTGGCCGAGGCGAGCAACTGGGTATCGATTGCGCAGTCAGCTTCGACAACATGGGCGTGGTTGACCGGGCCTGGTTCACCACGCGAATCGGGATCCTTGGCGCGCACCGCTGGCACGAGGTCTGCTCGGCGATGCGCGCCGCGATCGACTGCTGAGCCGCACCGGGGTCAGGTGGGCCGGGGTCAGGGGCTGATGATCGAGGCGACGATTTCGTCGTAAGCCGCGTCGGCGTAGGCGCGCATCTCGTCGTCGGTACGGTCCTGAATCGGGTGCGGGGTGAACACCCGGGCGACCGTTGGGAAACCGAGCGCGGCCGATTGTGCCTCGGCAGCAACGACGAACTGGGCCGAGGCGACGAACACGCCGGGCACGCCACGAGCTTCGAGATCAACGATGTCGTGCACACTGCACGACGTGCAACTGCCTCAATCGGCGAGCGCCTCGATGACGAGGGTGCACTGGGTGGCGATCTCGTGGCGCAGGTCGACCGGCGCTGGTTTTGTGAACGTGGGCTTGCGGTACCGCTTCACATGGGCACCCGCGTCCTCGAGGCGTTGTTGCAGCCGGTCGAGGAAGATGTCGCCACGCGGTTTGGAGATGTCGAGCAGACCGACGGTGAGCCCGGCGATCGACGCGGGGCGAGCGAGCAGCGCGCGGTGACCGACGGAACGTTCGCTGGTGGGATCAAGGAGCAGTTTGCTCATGGCTGGACGCTAACCCATGACCGCGACGGTCACCGGCTTGGAACCGATGTCGCCGTTGGCCCACCCGCCAATCATCGCCGAGAACAAACCGGCCCCGCCGCCGGCGTGCACCAGCAAGATCCCGCCCGGGCGAAACTTGCCCAGGGTGATGTCGCGCAGGTGTTCGGGAATGCCCTCGGCCATGTCGTGAGCCCCGCGCACCAGATCGGTGCCGGGTATTTGCAGCCGGGCGTGCAGCTCTTCGAGCAGCCGGTCGCGGTGCCAGCCCGCTTCGGCGAACACCCGGGCATGCTCGGGTCCGATCACGAGCAACACGTCGAAGCCGAGCACCAGCTTGGGGTGATGAAGGGTTCGTAAGCAGGCGGCGAACGTGTTGGCCAGTTGCTCGGGATCGCGGGCAAGTTGATCGACGATGCAGCGCGGCCCTTCGCCGGCGAACACCGTGAGCGCATTGGTCTCGGGCGGTTGACCGAGACTCGTTGCCAGCGGCGTGAACGGCGAACCGGCTTCCAACTCGGCGAAGCAGAAGCTGAGCTTGCCGGGGTTGCCGTGGGTCGCCCGGTCGACCTCGCCCGGGCGGCCACCGCCGATGTTGCGCACCACGAGTTGCACCGCCCGGCCGATGGTGAGGTTGGCCCGGTTGCCCTGCCCGAGCGCGTTACCTCCGCCGTTCATGCCGATCGCCCGCGTGCCGGGCCCGTTGCACACGATCACCGGGCCAACGGGCATCGTGGTGGCGAGCACCCCGTGGATGTTGAACGCATCGGTGCACACCGCCTCGACAGCGGCGATCACCCATGGCAGGTACTCAGGGCGACAGCCGGCCATCACCGCGTTGATGGCGATCTTTTCGACGGTCACCTCGACCAGGTCGGGGGCAACGGTCGCAACCACTTCGTCGGGTGAGCGCGTGGTCCCCGTGAGCATCCGCAGCACCCGTTCTTCCGTCGGCGGCACGACAGGAAGCCCGTCGGTGAAGCCGCGGTCGAACATTGCTTCCATCTCGTCATCGAGATCGGCGAGCTCCAGGCGACGTGACCTGAGCCGGTGACTGTCGAAGCGGGCGCGCAGGGTGTCGACGAGGTTCGGGTCGACGCTGAGCGACCCGCAACCCGGGCGGAACGCGGGTAGCTCGGCACCGAGACCCGCAACACCCGTCAGGCGTTGCCACTCGTCGCGCTGCCAGCCGACGGTGCGTTCCGTTTCAACCCCGTTGACTACGCGGATCAATGTCGGCACGGTTTCGATGTCATGGTGCCAGCTGATCGAGAGGTCGTCGTCGTGGATCGCCGCGACAGAATCAGGGAACGTGGGATCGTCTTGGGTGTACACCGCCACGGCGAAGCCCGACAGCAGTGGTGCCACCATGCGACACGTCTCGCAGTCGCGCTTCAGCACCACGACGAGGCCGTCGGGTAACGCTGGGGGAATGGCGGCAGGCGTGGGTCGGCTGGTGTTCAGCGCAGCGCTCATGTCCGAACGGTAGTCGTCGGTCGAGGGAAATTCGGCCACGCAGGCAGCCCACGTA